>NZ_JAKRFY010000036.1:0-54829 GCF_022347805.1 Pseudoalteromonas sp. Of7M-16
GAGTTTTTCAGGCTCTTGGATGTACATCCCGGGTGGACTATATGAATTAATCTTCCCTCTTTGGATGATTTTCAAAGGCTTTGATTTAAGCGCTAAACCCAAGTCCTACTCATAATAACAATAAAGCCCTCCAAGGAAGCTAAATAAGGCTTCCTTTTTATATTTAATCTTGAACATAACCTATTCACAAACGCTTTTATATATGCTGCTGAGCCGCCGGAAAGGTAATTTCGAAACACGCCCCTTTGTGTGTGCCTGGCAAATAACGAATGCTGCCCTGCAATACATAAGTCACCAAGTTAAATACCATATATAAGCCCAAACCAACCTTGCCTTGATGTCGAGCGGTCGTATAAAAAGGCTCAAACATATGCGATACGGTTTGCTCTTCAATTCCTCCCCCATCATCTGCAAACAGCATGTTTACATGGCCATCTTTTATTTTAACAGTGATAAGAATATGACCCGATTTTCCTTCAAATCCATGTAGTGACGCATTTAGATATAAATCTTCTAAAATTTTGGACAATGCTTGCGAATCACATTGTATTTGAAGGCTTTTTGGGCAGTCAATTTCTACCACAACGCCACTGCCTTTGCTATGAAATGCTGTAATGCCCTCAATAGACGCTTTAAGATCTATGGTCGTTTCGTTACCAACGTACTCTTGTGCCGAAGCTTGTTTAAACCGCTTGATCAATTGTGCAGCGCGCTCTGTGTTGCTGTCTATTAGCTCGATACTCGATAGCGACACTTCAAGAAATGCGTTGGTATCACTCAGTGTGAGTTTGCTGTTCTCGAGTTTAGCTTTAAAATCATATAGCTCTTTCAATAAAATTGAACTTGCCGTCACAGTCGTGCCAAGTGGTGTATTCAATTCATGTGAAACCCCCGCAACCAAACGCCCAAGCGATGCCATTTTTTGCGCTTCTACCAAATTCGCCTGTGTCGAGGTAAGTTCATCTAATATCTGCGCCAATTCATCCCGTGACTGCTTCAAACTGACGGTACGCTCTTCGACTCGTTTCTCAAGTGTTGCGTTTAGTTCCGCTAAAGCCAATTCAGATGCTTTAATGTTAGAAATATCCTTAATAGTGCCACTCACTCGCAATGGCGTTCCATCAGAGCTTCGCTCAGTGACTTTGCCGCGATCCAGTACCCACATCCATCCGCCACCTTTGGTCTTTACACGATAACTCACTTCATAAAACTCACTGTCACCTGCAAGATGGCAATGAAACCTGGCATGCAAATCAGCATAGTCATCTGGATGAACCGATGACTCTAATGCGTTTAGGTCTGATCCAATATGTTCACAGGGCAAACAAAGGTTATGCATTCTGTTGTCGCGGACAATCAAGCCTGTGTCTAAATCCCAATCCCACAGTTCATCTCCACTTCCCCAAAGTGCATGCTTAAGGCGATCTTTAACTTTACTTACTTGTTTGAGCGCAGTTTGCTCAACGCTCAGCTGCTTGCTTTTATTGCGCCAAAAATATGTAAAAGATAAAAAGCTGAATATAAATAGCATGGCGATCAATATCATCACTTGCTGTACCGCTTGCTTATCTATTTCAAGATCTTTTATTCGGTTTTGTTGTACTAAACTGGCAATTTCCCGCTCTTTTTCATGAACATCAAATTCAATTGCCAAGGCACTTATCCGGTATTGACTATTTTTTTCATTCCAAGAATTTTGAAGTGCCAAATAAGCTTGCATATAAGACAATGCTTGTTGAAATTCGCCCTGAGCTTTGAGTATTTCAGCAACTTCTAGCTGGCAATCCATTAACAAGGCGTCTCTTTGGTGCTCCTTCGCGATTTTAATTGCAACCAAATAGGCATCAATGGCTTTTTCAGGTTCATTTTGTTTAACGTAAAGCTGACCTAAAGCTTGATAGATTTCAGCAAGCCTATCTTCCCATGGAGAACCTTGATACAGCGGGATACTCTTATTCAAATAGTCTTCAGCTATAACCAACTGGTCAGTTTCAATGTATAAACGCCCTAAGTCGAGAAAAGTTGAAATATTCGGGTCAGGGCGGTTAATCTCAGCTTTGAGGGCGATTGCTTGTTTTAGTACATCTTCTGAGTTTTCATAATCGCCCGCTTCTCGATATACACTACCCAACCGGTTGAGACTATGGATCATGCCCATTTTATATCCAAGCTGAGACTTGATAGACAGAGACTTTAAGTGCATTTCAATGGCTTTATCAAACTTCCCGACTTCATCTAAATATGTGCCCATGTTGCTATAAAAAACGGCTTGTTGATTGGGGTTGTCTAGCGTAAGTGATATCTGGATAGCTCTATTTTGATGAAACAAGACTTTTTCATATAAATTCATTTTTCGGTAGATCGACGCGAGGCTTTGATGGCTTGAAGCGATGTAAACAGGTTTGTTCAACTTGCGATATAAACTTAAGCTTTGTAAAAAGCTGCCAAGTGCTGCCTCATAGTCTTGAGTTTTACTGTATAAACGTCCGAAAAGCCTTTTGGCATTGGCTAAAAAGCGCTCGTATTTATCATTAGTCGCTTGTTCGATAATATCTATCAACCGCGCGTTTGCGAGATCATACTTTCGCTGCCTGATTGCAATATCAGCAAGCACCAATTGCGCCCTAAGTTCATTCTCTTTGACACCACTGCGTTTTGCAAAGCCTTGCGCTTCAAGTGCTAGAGCATGTGCTTGCGCCAAATCACCATAAGAAATATACGCCCGAGAAAAAAAGCTGAGTAATCTAGCTGACTGATCACTATTTGGCATTAAGCTCAGTAAAGTGCGTCCTTCTTCAGCGTATTTAATGGCGTCTTTGGTTTTATAATGAAAGTTTTTGGACACATAGTCGATTATCAATTCAATCTTATCTGAGCCACTACTACTTTCTATTTTGCTGATTAAATGTTGATTTTTTAACGCAGTAGACGCCATACACATATTGCTAAAAACAAGTAAAGCAATACAAAATATGAACATTCTATGCTTCAAGGTTAGTTCGCGCATAGTCAAAACCTATGTTCTATATCTGTGACACCATCAAGGTACGCCTTTTGAAACGCAACTGACTAGGTGCAACGACATCATTCGAGTAAGTTTAGCTGGTTGTTGAGAATTCGTTCAATGTAATCTTTTTGGGTACGAACAATTGAAAAACTGTAATATCGACCCATATAGTTAGTGTTGAAATTTAAAATGGAGTACAGCCAATTTCTCGGCTGAAATTTTAATATGGACAAAAAACTCACCTTTAAATCATTAAGCAAGGCGACACAACAAGAGCTTGAGCGAATTACTAAAGGGCTGATCAATACCTATAACACTTCGCCACTACGCAAAGTAAACTCGGCACAGGCCATAACTGCTGAGCGCGAAGATATCCGCGCTCGGTGTGATGACTATCAAGACGGCTTTGATGAAGTTCGCACCCGTAGACAAATTCCTGACAGTGTTCCCGATGAACAGTTACATGATCAAATCGTATATTTGCCCAACGGAGAGATTTGGTTAGCCAGTATATACCGCAACCATATCGACCAAACCATTATTGAAATAATTGGTGAATCTCAAACAGAATATGCCGATCTAAAAATCTATTTACCCGAGATACTGGCGTTTTTCACCTGGTGTCAACCAGAGCTATTGTCTGTTTGGTCCAAACCCAACAGTCAGCACTTTGATAGCCTGTTATCGTTAAGTGGCGCGCACTTAGAAGATTGTTTTTGGGGTGCTGAAATTGATCATATGCCCTTGGCAGCAGCGGATGATGTAACCCTGCGTCCACTAGATATGGAAACAGACTGGCACTGGTATAAAACAGAATATGATCTCTTCCACAAAGAAACACCTGAGCTGAAAGAGCGTATCGAAATCGAAGATAAAGAAACCTTTGAAGAAGCACTGAAAAGCCAGCTTCTTTTTGTCGCAGAAACACACAACCAACCAGCGAAAAAAATTGGCGTCATTATGTTAGAGCCTTGCTCTGAACTCGGGTATAGCGGCGTATTAGTCAGCGATTTTATTATTGCGAAGGCTTTTCGAGGAAAAGGGTTTGCCTTTAAAATCCAAGCAGCTACATTAAATAAGTTAAAGCGAAAATATGACTTTTTTTGCGGCTATATATACGGTGGCAATGACGCATCAAAACAAAATGCGAAAAAGAACCGACATTTACTGAGAACGGAAATCACGTTGCCCATTGAGCACTTCATTTCGGTTTAAAAATCATAACCTCCCACTCATTTAACAAAAACGCTCATTGCTATGCAATGAGCGTTTTATCTACCAAGAAATCATAAACAAGGTTATTTGCAGTCTCTAACCCACTGCCAAACTTCCCATTTTCCTGAATTGTCAGCTGGCGAAGCACCTTGCGTCCACCACTGTGCTTCATAAATACTGCCATTTTGCGATGCTTGATCGCCTTTTAGATAAGTCTTGTTGCTTTGCCACGCATCAACTGTACAGCCACCACCAACTGAAACTGAGATCTGTTCAGATTTAGTTGACTGTGCGCCTTCTGCATCAGTAACAGTCAGAGTAACCGTGTAAGTATTTGCAGCACCGTAGGTATGAACCGGGTTTTGCGCCTGACTCGATGTACCATCTCCAAACTGCCAGTTGTAGCTCACCACTCCTTTGTCATCAAAAGATGTATCAGTAAAGGTGACAGATAACGCATTTTGTGTGTAAGAGAAGTTTGCAACTGGCGGTGTATTATCAACAGGACCATTGTCACCTTTAGGCACTACACCACCGAAATGTGATGCAACTTCAGGCCAGATAAGTTCGATTCGAGTACCGCGATTTAGCTTAGTGGTACACTGTGTGCTATTGCCATAGTGGTGCAATGCAATCACATTGTTATGCTCAGCTGACACAACTGGAGATCCCGATGACCCGCCAATGGTGTCACATTTATAGCCCATATCTGTATCTGAACCACGACCTGCTGTCACAGTTTGATCAATTTGGCAGTAACCACCTGCATTTTGATCACTCTCAATCGCTAACTCTTTAGGGTTACCACTGCCATGCTGAGGGATAAAAATACGCTGTCCCTTCAGCTGAGAAGTTACATCCAAGCCAAAGTGACCAAACTGCTTAATTTTATCGAAATCTTTCACTGTGAAGAGGGTATAATCTAGCTTATAGTCAGTAGCAAGAAGCTGATCGCCCATTACTTTAACAGTACCGTTAGTATCACCTGTTCCGCACGCTGAACGCTGATAGTTAAACCATACTTCTACGTTTTTTGCATCTGCCGCAGAGTCAAAGCAGTGGTTATTTGTGAACATGTGGTTGCTCGCGCCTACACGCCAAGCAGTACACAAGCTACGACCTCCAATTAGTAGACGCGCAACAGGTCGGCTGCGTTCATATTCTACTGGATGAGAGCTTTGCCAACACGCTACATCTCTGCGCTCATTAATGCCGCAAGTCGAGTTCGGCTTTACAATATCCATCTCTGACATGACTTCATTTGCAGCGAGTTCAGTGTCCGAGTAACCAGCAAAAAAGTCAGCTATTTCAATGCCGTGTTCATGATTCCACGCACTTTTGTCAGTAATTACTAACTTAAGCTTAACAGCATCTGCAGATACTGACATTGAAGAAGAGACATCGCTGTCATTGTGGTCATAACGATAAACCTCACCGCCTTTAAGGTCACTCACTTCTAAGTAAGCGCCTTTTGGTAAAGCAAACTTGGTAAAATTGATTTTAATAAAGTTGGCGTTTGGATGGTGAATGACGTGTTCAAATTCATTGCTGTCTGAACGAGACATACTGTGCAAACCCAAATTGGCTTGATGAGACACAGCGTGGGCGATATCTGTTTTTTGCACAGCGCTATCAAATGCGCTGGCCTGAGCACTTGAAGCGAGTACGAGTGCGCATACAGGGAGTATGGTTTTGATTACTTTACATGATGTCATAAACTTAAAATCCTTTAATTGTAATTATTGTGCTTTTTTAATAAAAGACTTTTGAAATTTATGTTATATCAAAGTTAATTTCAAGCTTATTTTTTAAGCATCTTGCAAAAATCATGTCACTGACACGCTCTAATTTGGATCGATGCAATCAAATACGATTCATTCACTATGGCATCACTATCACCTTGAATGTCATAAAATTGTCAAACTATTACTGTGTGAACTCGCTCATAACCTGAACCTAGTTAAGGGAGTAGGTAAAAGTAAACACTAACTTGAATCTAAGCACTGTCAGGTAGAACAGTTTTTATTTTGAATACTCAAATTGTAGATTAAAAAAGTAACCCGTTTAGGAACTCAATTCGTAAGAACTCACCGACCAAACAAAGAGTACAACCCTAAGTAACCACAAGCTTGCAGTACCTGCGATACTGACACCTTATATTGGTGAGGCACTGCCAAAGAACGCAGAACTTATGACCCCGACTACTGTAATAACATAAGTAATACACCGCGTACGTACACTGACTTATAACCTCAAACTAAATTGCGAGTCTCTTTGTAATCGCACTCGAGACTCACATTTAACTCAATTAAACGTTATAAAAACAACTACATATTCATAATTGTACTAAGACGCTTTTTTACTACCGGATTTGATTCCGATTGATAAAGGTGCTCTAGCCTATCTAAATTAAGCGCCGACAATTTGTAGTTTGCTTGTTGGTATACACGAGAGAATGCGTCAATTGCACCGACTTGCGGTGATGCAACTAAACTCGATACTACCTGATCTTGGTAGTCAGCCATTCGCGCTAAAGATTTGATTACGTTTTTTCTCACTTGCATATTTGAATGTTGTAAATACGCGGGCAATTTTGCAACTAACTGCGGATTTTTACTGTTTGCCATTGCCAATACTGCCGTAGGCAGTTGTTCGGGGTTGGTCAATTGATCGGTCAAATAATTCGCGACTTGTCGTGATTGACCAGGAGAGAATTTACTCATAGTTCCGATACTTAACAATGCCATATCAGATAAAGCTGGCGTTGATTGTTGCTCTGCAACAGACCGTAAACTAGCAAAACCAACCTCTGATGCATTTTCAAACCGCCCTAACGCCATAACTAGCTTTTGCTGTACTTGCTGACTTAAATCAGTGTCAGTTAACAGATCTGACAACATCTGCTCTGCTTGCATTGTCTGTGCTTTTTGTAGTGCATAAATGAACGCAGACGTTGATCCCTCATGCTCTTCGAACAGCCTTTTAAGCGCGCTTTGATCAAAGTTTTCAAGTATAAATAGGCCAATTTCTTTTGCTAACATGGGATCTAAATTAGTTTTAAGTGACTGGACATGCTCTAAAAAGTTTTCGTTGGTCACTTTTACCACCTCCTGCACCTGAGCTGTTGGTGGCAAAACATGTTGGTTGTGAGAAGCTAACCAATCTGTTGGTTCAAAAGGTGTATGTTTAATCAGTTTAACCGTAACAGATTGCACAACTTCGTACTGCTGATCATCGCGTCGCCAAATTTGTTTGTTGTTGTAATCCAGTGCCTGTATAGTCCCCGGCTTATCAGCATCTAATGTGATCTGCCACTGCTCTAGCTCTTCGTTATCAGCACTTTTTTTCTGCTGTGTAATTGAGCGCTCTATCATATTTTGACGCTGCACATACTGAAATGTTTTTACACCCAGAGCATCCTCAAATGTTAAAGGCTCATCTAAAGAATAACTCATTAAATCCAATACTTTTGACAGCACGGATAACGGATGCTGGCCGCTCAGACCCAACATATCTAACTCAGAAAACTGATGATTCTTATACTTCACCAAAAATGGTAACTGATCTGGCATTGCCTGTACTTTATTGTCTGCAACAAACTGAATATTGCTGAGCATTGCAGCCGACTTGGTTGATGCCGAAGCATGGGGTTGGAAGCTCATTTGCCAGCTGAATTCTGAGAAAGTCATAGCACTGCCCTGCTCTGTCAGCACTGCCGAATGTATATCTACCTGATACGCAAAAAAGTAAGTGTTTGCTGATATCGTGTCGCGCTGTTTTGGCGCGGTAGCTGTCGGTTGGGCGCTGACCTCTTTTTCATCTTCAGAGACATTAAGTATGATGAATCCGATCAATAAAGCTGCAACAGCGCACGTTAAAGTTATTTTTTTCATGGAATCTTCTCAAAAAGTGGTGGCAAAGCCACCACCTATAGCATTTTATAGATTTTCCCAAACTGGGCTTGCGTATTCGTAAAGCACGGTTTCACGTGTATAAAGTGGATCCCACTTCATTACGTCAACATTGAATTGCAACAAACCCCATAGCTTTTTACAGTAAGCTTGGATTTTACCGTCACCACCAGTCAACTTAGTGCTGATCTTCAGCTCCAAGAAGCCCTGCTCTACAACTTGCTCATCTTGAACAACACGGCGTATACCCGCCTCTACGTAGCCTTTTCCTTTTACTTTCAGAAGGTTTAATTTACCTTTAACACCCGCTTCCGAGATACCATGACCAAATGAACCATAGGCTGAGCTAGACACCAAACCACCGACATAAGGTTCAACTGAGGCATACACATAATCAGGGCGTCTTACACCATCCACTTCAAACGGTTCTTCATTGCCATGACCACCAATCACACCACCGACCGTAAATTCAGCACCTGCTTCTACACCTGCACCAAATTTAACGCCCACCTTGAGTAGGCCCAAAGGATCAAGCGGCAGTTCAACTTTTGGTTTAATTGGCTCAGGAATAAGGTCAAAGTAGTACTCAACAGGGTAAGTGATTGATGCATTCAATAAGTCGTCACAATTTGGTTTAAAGCTTGCGACAGTGTCATCTCCAACTGTAAAATTGAAGCTCATCCCTTGCGTACAGTCGAGTTTGCTTGGATTGAATGAAAATTCAAGCTCGCCTATAGACATTTTGAAATTACGGTTATGTAGTTTCACCCAGTTTCCAGCCTGATACACCCCTTGTGTTGCGCCATTGCTCACTTGATCAACATACATCCAACCTTGCTGATCACGATATTGGTGTGACTGCCCAATCACATTATTTTTTTGAATTGAACGAACATTTCGCTCTACATAGCCCGGATCTTTATATAAATAGGCATTGGCAGCAGGTGACAATGTGATAGCAGAGATAACGCCTAACAATGCAGCGTATTTAAATTTCATGGTTATCCTCATATATTTTTTTAGGTTTAAATTGTATATATGTTGCGCAACACAAATAAGGTAACACACAATTTTTACACTTTGCTTTCATTTTTACCTTTTTTAGATAAAAAAGATTTAAATTCTATTACTTTTAGTCAGAATAATGTGTATTACCACAACGACTAATACCCAAAAAAGGATAATTAATGACGTTCACTATTGTTAAATTTAAATTAAATTTATTTACTAAAAACGCGATAGAAAGAAGGTTATTTTTTACTGCTATTGGTATAGCTGCCACAGCGAGAAAATCGAGCTAAACTTTGCATTCATTTAACTCATGAAAAAAGTAAACTAATTAAATGAACATTTATAAAATTCATTTGAATTATTAGAACAGAAGAAATACTGTATATTTTTCAAACAAAAGGAGTTAAACATGCGATCTAAATTAACATTAGCTTTAACCACCGCGCTTGCAACAGCATCGCTTTTCACATCTCTAGCAACAACAGCCTACAGTGAAGTTAGGTATAGCAATGCCTATACTTATGTAAGCCAAAGTGAAGCACGCCGTTTATTTATCAATGATTTTAAGAGCCAGTATCCTGGTGTTAGAATTACTTATACCCGTTGCGAGTACCCAATTGGTGCTGGTATGCCAGTATTTATTTGCAATGGCACAGGTAGATTATAAAAGCTGAATGCAAATATTCTCTGACCGAAAATTGTGTTGTTTTTCGGTTTAACAACTTGCTCATCTACAAGCCCATCATTCAAAACAACACGACGTTACATCAGCGTTCATCATTTTCGAAGTGGTAAACCATGGTTGTTGAACCTGAAAAGCCAAGCAACCACTTTAGGTAAGGAAAATACTCGGTTTGCGTCGCTACAAAACCTTTAGATTCATATAGCTTTTTCGCTCTCGTGTTGCTGTCTATTACATCGAGACGCACCGATTTATAGCCATTATTTTTTGCGTGTTCAATGATGGCATCCAATAGTTGGGAACCGTAGCCACTGCCTCTAAATTGCTCGTCTACAGCAATTCCGTCCATAAGCAACTCATGTTCCTTGACCTGCCTTTCAAGGAGGCCAAATATCAGTGCGGCTTTCACTCCTTTAAAAACCCCCAAAAGTTCAATTAGCCCAGCAAAGCTCAATCCACCTGTCAACGAGCCTGCGTTAGTATGAAACCCGGCAATGCCCGCGATTTTATCATCCACCATAACAACGTAGGAAAAAGAAGGTACGAAGCTTTTAGATAAAATGAGTACTCTGCTCTGTTGGCAATTAATTGCTGTAGCAAACTTTGCACCAAACGCCATTTCGTACAATTCCGCCACTTTGCCAACATGTGACAAATCCCATCCTCGCTCTATCTTAGTGTGCTCCATCATATTCTCTACCGCTGTTGTTTGACTGCTTTCATGGTTCAGCCCTTGCTATCGATATATTAGTATCTGTAAAGGGCATGAATTATCATGTTTCAGAATGGTTCGAAAGGCAATAGTAGCTCCAACGTCTTTGTCCCTGTTTGATAATTTTTCCTTCCTTATGTAATTTTCTTAACAAATATGATGCGCGGTCATGGTTCACATCGATCAGCTTTTGGCATTCCATGTTGGTGATTTGATCATGTGAATTTAAATACGCTAAGATCACGTCTTCGTCTTTTCTTCGTGTAACAAACGACGGCGTATGCTCCGGAGTTTTGCTGCTGTGTTGCAAATTCACATCAATGTCTTGAAACTGCATGATTTGTAGTTGAGCTGGCGTGATGATTTGTTGATTACTGCGAATGAGTGCAAACTCAATCAGGTTTTTAAGCTCTCGAACATTGCCAGGAAAATGGTGTGCAGTAAGTATCTGCATCGCCTCTTCATTGATGGAAACAGGTGCTTGGCCCATTTCCTGTGAGAACAAATGAATAAAATGTGTAACTAGCAAAGCGAGATCTTCTTGGCGGTCACGCAGTGCAGGCACATTGACAACATAGCTCGCTAAGCGAAAGTATAAATCCTGTCGAAACTGTTGCTGCGATACTTTTTGATGAATATTGACATTGGTGGCACATACCACCCTCACATCGACTTTTTTAGATTGGTTTCCACCAACGGGTGTCACAACCCCATCTTCAAGCACCCTCAACAATTTAGCTTGCAGCTCCAAGGGCATATCGCCAATTTCATCGAGAAACAAGGTGCCACCATCAGCTTCAACAAAATGCCCTTTTCTATCGCTCACGGCCCCGGTATAGGCGCCTTTAACATTGCCAAAAAATGTTGCATCCGCAAGCTCTCTTGGAATGGCTGAGCAATTAACTGCTATAAATGGCTTTTTTGATCTTGGGCCACCAAAATGTATGGCCCTTGCAACCAATTCTTTACCTGACCCCGACTCACCCAGTACTAACACACTGGTTTTGTCTATTTGCTGCAGCCGATTTATGTCATCGTGTAATGCCAACATCGCAGGGCTTCGACCAATGAGATTTGAACCATCCCACTTTTGTGCTTCATGACGAACCAATGTATTGACTTTTGCGTCTGCTTTTTTGCGTTCTGCACTTTCTATTTTTAGCTCTTGTGCCAGCTTTTCCAAAGCTTGATTTTGCTTGGCAAGCTCGTCGATTTGTCGCTGTAGGGTCAAGTGTGTGGAGATCCGAGCAACCAGCTCAACCTCACACAGTGGTTTGCGGATATAATCTACGGCCCCAACAGAAAAGCAGTCTACTACTTTCTCTTCATCGTCATGGGCGGTAATGAATATAACGGGGATCTGCGCACTTTTTTCGTTAGCTTTGATTCGCTTGCATATTTGTAATCCGTCCATACCCGGCATCACCACATCTAGTAATATTAAATCTGGCAATTGTTTACTGATGGTATCAAATGCCTGCACGCCACTGGTTGCCACAATAATCTCATAGTCTCTAGACAAACTCATACCAACCGCAGTTATATTGGTTGGATTGTCATCAATTATCAGTATTCTTTGGCGTCTACCTTGTTTGTTATCGCGCATTATTTTTTACCTCTTGCTTAATTTTCAACGCCAGTTGCAAAGCAAGTTTAAAGTCAAACTCAGTTAACGCTTTGTCTAATTCTGCGGTTAATTTGGGAGAAATTGTGACCAGCTCATGTTTGATGTTGTCGAACTCAAAGGTCGCATCAAATTGCTGCATTTCTAGCTTATTGATTAAATTAGTCAGTGTGACTGTTGATGATTCGATTGTTGTAACTTCAGGTTCAAGCGCTTTCTCATTAAGCTGAATATATGTCTCTATGTCCATTAATAAGTGCTTCAAGTTAGATTTGATATCGCTCAATTGGGTATACAGTTCTTGCTTGTTAATACTTGATAACTCAGCCTCTAATTGCGCAATTTGTCGCTCAGTTTGAGTAGCCGCTATCGTGCTAACCGCTCCCCTAAGCCCATGTAATTCACTGGCAATAACAGCCTTGCTGTCATCCGCGTCTAAACGATTAATCAAATCTGGCTGGGAACGTAAAAAGCTATTCAGTACCCTAATATAACTCTGCTTATTACCACCAGCTTGGCGAAGCCCTTGTTGAATATCCAGATGTTCAAATGAAGCGTTAAGCACTTCAGTGCAGGCAGTTTGCGATTCGTCTTCACTTTCTAACAACCACTGAGCAAGTGTCTCATATAGGGTGTGTGGTTCTATGGGTTTGGTCAAATGCGCATTCAAACCCGCACCGATGGATTTTTCCCTGTCACTTTCATAGGCATGAGCTGTCATAGCAACAATAGGTAAATCTTTAAGGTTCAGTTGATTACGAATTTTATCTGTGGTTTGCAATCCATCCATATCTGGCATTTGAATATCCATCAACACCAAGTCAACACTGCGACTTTCGAGATAAACTAACGCATCGCGACCTCTTGATACCACCGCGACAGCAACATGCCACATATCTAATAGTTCACGCAATACTTGTTGATTAACCGGATTGTCCTCAACAATCAAGATCTGGGCCCCTTTAAAGCCTTTAAAACGATCTGATACTTCAGCCGTAACACCGTCTTCAATCGGTAAGTCGTATGGCTCAAAAGCCAACTCAAAACTGAAAGTACTGCCTTTATTCAGTTCGCTTTTAAGTTTGATTTCCCCCCCCATGGAACGCACTAAATCTTGGCTTATAGTCAAACCAAGCCCCGTTCCTCCATATTGACGGGTAGTCGACAAGTCTGCCTGAGTAAACGCTTCAAACAACTGGGCTTGATTTTGTGGCGCAATGCCAATACCAGTATCTGTTACCTTAAACTCATGGCTTACCTGCGCGCCCACCCGCTGTTGGGTTACTTCTAAAACAACTTGTCCAGTTTCAGTGAACTTAAAAGCATTTGAAAGTAAATTTGTCAGCACTTGTTCAAGACGCAGAGCGTCTCCCATAAAGAGTGTTTGCTGGTATTGAGGCTGGATCACGTCAAATCGAATGGGCTTTTGAAGTTGCTGCGGCAGAAACATCTGTGCCACTTTGCAAACCAGTTCAGGTAGATTAAAAGGCACCCTTTCTAGCGGCATTTTACCCGCCGCTATTTTCGAATGATCTAACACATCGTTAATTATCCCCAGCAAACTGTTGGACGCTGTCCCGATCCGCTCAAACAAATGTTGATGGGGATGCGCATCCGATTGTTTTGACATTTGCGCAAGCTCAGCACTGCCGATTATTGCATTTAGAGGCGTTCGCATTTCATGGCTCATCATCGCCAAAAAATCGCTTTTTGACCTATCTGCCGCTTCTGCTTGCTCCTTAGCCTGGATCAGGTTTTGTTCTGCTTTTTTACGCTCAGCTATTTCTTTTTGCAGTGCATGACGAAGGCGAAACTCATTCAGTAAGCGCCGAGAAACAATCACTGATGTGTACAAAATATTCACCGTCAGAATCAAAGTGAACAGCGCCATGGTGTAGTAAATCCAGCCACCGATTATGATAAATTTAATAAATACGGCCAGCGTTGTTGGCAAGCAATACGACAATACCGTTCTAAAACTGGTACTAAATGTTACCCCGACAATGCCGCTTATCCCGATCACGGCACTACAAGACAAAACATTGTATAAAGGAGGTTGGTACGGGATCAGAGTCAAAATACCTATACCAGTTAAACACCCAAGTACCAACACACCAACAAAGTATCGACTTTCCAAACCACGTACGACGTCATCTTCATCCAAATCCGGCTTAATTAAATACAGACTGCTAATGCGAAACAGTGACAAAGAAATAATCACTATTAATAGTGTCACTAAGCCTTCAGGCGCATCAGCATCAATTGCAGCCAAAAGCATTAATACGTTTGCCAACATCCCCATTAGTATATTCGTCGGCGCTTTCACGGCTGTTTCACGACAACAATCTACCCATAATTCAGGCTCCTGCTGCCTGATCTTTAGTAGTCGCCGCATTTCATCTAAAAACTGTTGAACAACCATAAACTACCCAATCAAAAAAGGAATTAATTATTAATGACTTTAATTACTTCATTATAAGTTATACGTAACTTTTCGCAAATTACGCATAAATAAGACATATAGGTAAAAATACCTATAGATTCATAAAGTCGCGCATAGAAAACATGAAATTCAAAGGCTTATATGTGGCTTACTACTTGCTCTTAGGCAATACAGGAATGTTATAACTTTAAACTCAGTATATGTTTGCTATACAATTTCTCCCATCTTTAGTGTGTCGCACGCGCCTCGTCAAAAGCCAAGTGTATTTGCTGGCTGGCTCATCTGGCTGTATCAGTGCGCTCTCTTTTGCTCCATATAACCTGTATTATCTAGCTTTTTATGGTCCGATAATTTGCTTCTTGCTGTGGGAGCGAGTTTCAATCAAAAAGGCTTTTGTAACTGGCTTTTTATATACCGCAACTTTGCTGTCGGTTGCCGGGACTTGGCTATATTTGTCACCGAACCAACTTGCCGATATGCCAATGCCCTTGGCTATTCTTGTCACGGTTTTGGTTATTGCTGCTGTAAGTTTGTGTATGGGCGCCGCGGGCGCAATATATGTATTGCTCAAAGGGCGCGCTTTACTTACCCGGGCTTGCTTGCTCTTCCCCAGCCTGTGGTGGCTTGCAGAATGGTCACGGGAATGGTTTCTTAGCGGTTATCCATGGTTCAATATTGGCTATTCACAGCTTGATATGCCCTTGATTGGTTGGGCAAGCGTATTTGGGGTCAACGGCATAGCTTATTTGGTTGCAATGAGTTCAGCACTGGTAACGATTGCACTGTTTTATACACGCTATAGACTCATCGCAATGAGCATAACTACCATTGCTTGGACATCAGGCATGCTTCTGCAGAGTATTTCTTGGACTAAAGAGGTTGGCAGCCCAATCCCAATTGCGCTTGTTCAACCTAACCACATTTACAGCGCCTTATCGAATAAAGACAAGTGGCAGCGCGCTGTTGAGTTAAATCGGCAGTTGCTAAGTAAACATCAACTCATTGTTTGGCCAGAAACCGAATTTTCAATGCATGCAGTGGCACCGCAACCTTCACATATAACTGAGTTAGATAAACATATATGGCAAACAGTTTCATTTAGCCTCAATGATACAGTTTTGCCTTTTGCCACCAGCTCAGCCCAATACAGAGGCTTTGTAGCACAGCTTGAAACCATCACAGCTCCCCAGAACAAGTCTGTTTTAATGGGGACAAATATTCGTGATCACCAAAATAACCTCACTTACAATAGCGTTCTGGCGGTCAATGCTACAGACAAAGCGATTTACGATAAACGTCACTTAGTTCCCTTTGGTGAAACCATTCCACTGCGCCAATCTCTCGCACCGCTATGGCAATTGCTGAATGTTCATCAGGATACCTTCAATGCCTCTCGAACACCTAGCCCGCTATTGCCAACCTCCGAGTATTTAGCCGGGGTGTCTATTTGCTATGAAGCCGCTTTTGGTTCAGAAGTAGCAGATGCGCTGCCTGGTGCACATTTTCTGGTAATGCTCACCAATGATGGTATGTTCGATGGGACCTCCCAACCCGAACAACACTTACAGATCGCTCGAATGCGTGCGATTGAAACAGGTCGCTGGGTAGCGCGTGCAGCAAGAACGGGTATCACGGCCTTTATTGCTCCCGATGCGGCTGTGATAAAGCGAACATCACATCAAGAGTTTGCGATATTAAGTTCAACCATCGCACCACTTCAAGGCAGTACTCCATTTGTTTACTGGCGCAATACCCCCTTTTTGCTCTTCACTCTTGCCGTCATTGGATGGTTTGCTCTTAATCGGCGCTAACAAATTAAAAAGCCCAGAGTAGTGTCTACTCCGGGCTTTTTTAAACGCTTAGATGCTCGGTTTAAACCAACCTTTACTTAGTGTGCCAACCGTTTTTATCGAAGCTGGTAAAGGTGTAGGTCGCGCCACACTTCACTAGTGGAATACTTCGAGTCCAAGTAGGTACCCCATCACAGTTGCTGCCACTTTTTTTAATTTTAAGCGCGCACTTACTGCCTTTACAGGTAAAGTTTACCCCCTTACCAAACTCAACCTTTCCTTTTGAATAAGGTACAAATAGTACTTCGTCTGCACCATCAAAGGCACACACATAACCATCTGGGCCGCCGCCATCGTAAACAAGGTTTTGTACTCTAATGCTACATGTTTTACTTCCTGCAAAAGCAGAAGCTGAGGCAAACATTGCGATACCTATGCTTACCAATCCTAATTTTGATTTCATTCTTTATCTCCACTTGGCCCAACTGGCCGTTTATAGACTACGGTCATGGAATGTGCTGCTCTCTAAATATCAGCGAGGAACAACTGCCCTGTTACTTTTATTCAGAGAAATACTCCACGTTATGAACCGGGTTTTATCATGCCGATTTCATACCCTACAAAGAGCAATCAGTAGGCCAAAAAGAGATACTTCATATATTTCAAATACTTAAAATAAAGTAAAAATTTCATATAAGTAATTACCCTGAAAACTCCGCATAAACATCTAAACTAGTCCACATAGGCACTTATAAAAGCGCATAAATAACCTATATGATTTTCTAATCACATTGTAAGGCGTCGATTGGGTCCAACTTGGCAGCGTGATTTGCCGGTATAAAGCCAAAAAATATCCCGGTTAATATAGAAACACAGGAACCCATCGCAATTGGATAAATGGGGATCAAATACACCCAGTGATAGAGTGAAGCCGCCGCATAACTCGCGCCTATGCCTATCAAAACACCCATTACCCCGCCAATAGCACATAGGCAAATTGATTCGATTAAAAACTGGCTACGAATATCCCGCTTTTTCGCCCCCATAGCTCGGCGGATCCCAATCTCTTGCTTTCGTTCTGTAACTGACATCAACATGATGTTCATGATCCCCACGCCACCTAACAACAAAGAAATGCCAGCAATCATTGCCAGCATAATATCCAGCAGCTCTGTTTGTTCACGCATTTGCTCAAGTAATTGCTTGGCAGTGACTGTGTTGACGAGAATACGATCATTTAAGATGTAAAAGTGTTGATGCATCTGCCGCTCACAAACTTCTGTATCAAATTTCTCCCCTACCTTTAGCAACGCATGGTTAAAACTAGCTTGGTTGTCGCGTTTTTTAATGTAATCCTGGGTCGTGAAAATACTGGTGTTAGTAGCAAGGTTAAGTGTGTTTATATCCGGTGATTCGGTTAACACTCCAATTACAGTAAAGTGGTGTTGCTCCACCTTAATGCGCTGACCGATCAGAGCCTTTGTCGCTGTGCTAAGCCCCAACAACTCAGCAACATGTGCACCTATCACGACGTAGGGCTTTGCACCATCAAAGTGAGAAAGCTGCCTGCCTGCTGCTAGCTTGGCTTTTGTCAGGGTAAAAAACTCAGAGCTCACACTTGCCAAAGTTCCGTTCACCCCTTTATCCAATGTTACGCCTTGTGTGCTCAGCGGCGCACTTAGCTCAACGCAGTTCAATCTTTGATCTAACTCTGCCGCATGCCGAGTAGATCTAAAGGTCAATTGTTGTGTACTGATATCGTAAAGACTCAAGGTGATCAAATTTGAGCCCAAACTTCTAAATTGTCGCAGCGCTTCGTTTGATACCATTTGCCCAATGGCAACCATAGATATCACCGCGCCGATACCAATACTGATCCCTATCAGCGCCAGAAGTGTTCGTTGTTTAGTGGCAATTAAACTGCGCCACGCTTCTCTAACGTAGGCTTTTAATATCATCGTTTTAGACCTTTGGCTCAGTCGAAAGCTCACCACTTTGCATATGTAGAGTTCGATGACACTGCGCGGCAACTCGTGGATCATGAGTGATGATCACCAAGGTTATCTGCTCTTCTCGATTTAAGGTCAAAAACAGTTCCATGATCTCTTGGGCGACATGTGGATCTAATGCACCGGTTGGTTCATCAGCTAAGATTAGGTCTGGCTCTCCCACCAATGCTCTTGCGATAGCCACCCTTTGGCGCTGGCCTCCAGAGAGCTCATTTGGCTTATGTTCAGCTCGCTCCGCCATGCCTACTTTTGCCAGCATTGCCAAACTGCGCCTTTTTTGCTCCTGCTCTGAGACACCTCGATATAACAAAGGGATGGCTACATTTTCCCAGGCACAGAGCCGTGGCATTAAATGAAACGACTGAAATACAAAGCCAATTGATTCATTACGCAGTCGAGAAAGCTCATCATCAGGCATATGCATAATCGAACGACCATTTAACTCAAATTCTCCTGAGTCAGGATGATCTAGCAACCCTGCAATATTCATTAACGTTGTCTTGCCACTACCAGAGCGGCCCATAACAGCAAGCATTTCTCCCTTTGAGACAGACAACGATAAGTTATTCAAAATGGGCAAATGTGTGTGGCCGAGACAAAACGACTTACTAATATTTGTCAATTTAAGCATTAGTACTTTTCTCCAAACCCAATCACAACTTTGTCTGCTGCACTTAATCCCGAAGACACTTCTAACCCTTGAGGCAGACTGGTACGTATCTCAATGTACTTGCGAATCACTTGCCCCTGCTCAGTTTGAACCCAAACAAACTTTTTATTGCCTTCGAGTTGCACTGCTGAGACAGGAATTACCAGCGCCTCCGGGTTAGAATAAATGAGCACACGAGTATCAACAGACATGCCTATGCGGATCAAGCTGCGCTGTTGTTCTGTTAATTGCTTCACTTGGATCTGAATATTAAAAACCCGACTGCGACTCCCTTTGCTTGCTCGGGCTCGCGCATCCACGTAGTGAATTACTCCTGACAATGACAAATCGTTGAGTGCCTCAATGCGCACATCAACACTTTGTCCCGGCTTGATTTTCAACAGGTCTACCTCATTCACTTGGCTGTCAATTGATACTCCACTCATGTCGGCAATCATCACCAAAGGCTCGTTTTTAACAACTTGAGCCCCCGAGTATATCCCCCCTTTAAAAGACGGCTTTTCTTGCTTTGAAGTTGCGGGGAGGATTATGCCTTGCACTGGGCTGTGGATGTTTGCTTGCTCTACTTGCTGTGCCAAACTCTGCATTTTCTGCTCTGCGTTTTGCAAACTAAGTTGAGCTATTTTCAGCTGCACATCACTGGCAACTGACTGCTGCGCAATCAGCGATTCTTGAGCCATGGTTAAGGTAACTTCAGCTTCAGACACAGCGCGCCAATCTGAGTCCAGCTCAGTTTTGGCAACAATGCCTTTTTGAAACAGCGAGTTGGTGGAAGCATGACGCTCTTTAGCCAATTGCAGTGCTTTATTTGCTCTAACAACAGCTCTTTTGGCGTTTTTAACCTCTATACTATTTGACCAGTTTTTTAATCTTTCAAACTCTTTCAAACTTTGAAAATAGGCGGCAGTGGCATCTCTATAAGCTAACTGAATAGTGCTCTGATCTAGCTCCAATAGAAGTTGTCCTTGCTGTACAGTATCTCCATATTGAAAGTTGACATGCTCGATTGCGGCATCTAACGGCGCGTTCACTTTTACCCAGCTCAGAGGCTGTAAATTGCCAGACAAATGCAGAAAATCCTCTACTCGCTCAACTTGAGGTGAAATCAGCTGACTTTGTATGTGACTTTGTGGACCTTCCCGATCCTGCGCTTCAGGTGCAACGTTAAAAGAATAGGCGAAAAATAGGTAGAACAAACAAAATAGAGAAACCATTATCGCAGCAGTAACAGTAAGTTTCTTTGTTATTCTTTTGCTACGCACAGTGCTTTCTAGCTGATGATTATCCTTACACACTGTTGCGTAAGCCATTTGTAAGTCTTGATATTGGTTGTTCAGCTGCTCTTTTTTTGCATGCTCTGTGTCTACCTGCAATGTTTGCTCGACAACCCAGCCAGCCATACAGCTCAGCTTTTGCAACAATTGCTGGTCTTGCACTGTAAACTCTGTTGGCGCTATACCTTGGTTGGCCATTTTGTTGAGTGCCAGTACGAATCCCAAAGGCTCGCTGCTCTCATTGCTCATAATTGCCGATATACCGTTTTGGATACACAGCTTAAGTTTGGCATCTAGTTCCTGTATCAAGTCAGTACTCAAGAGCGCCTCTTGCAGCGTGAAAACAAAACTTACAGGACAGCTATCTGTCGTGATGTGAATATCTACAACCCGCGCTTCACTTTCCAGCACCCCCAAAAATTGGCTTTTTCCATGGTCTAATAAAAACACAATAGTGTGCTCTGCAGCGAGCAACTCTGCCACGGCTTGGCTCAACTTCAAGCACATATTATGCTGTGAGGGCAAAGGCTTGCGTGTTGCTTCTTTAACTTGAATACTATTCATGACTGGTCCCCCCTTCTTGATGGGGTCCAGCCGTTAAGCGATACGCCTTCATATTGTTAACCGAAATACCTGATTCTGGCTCAAGTTTGATCTGCCACGCTGTCAAAGTAGTGCCCAATTGTGCTTGCAACATGGTTAACTGGTTGAGGTAGCTTATCTGCGCAGAAATAAACTGATTTTCGGCATCCACTAATTGCGTTTCGAAGCTCACTACATGAAAGTTTGAAGACAGCCCCGCCGCCAACTTTTCTTGCTCTAGAGACAACTGCTCTCGGGTGAGTGCTAGATAACTCTTTGCGAGCTGTAGCCCCTCCCAGCCAGTTTCAATATTGCGTTTACTATTTAACAACTCAAGACGAATTTTGCTTTCTAGCTCATAAAGCGAATTTTGCGACTGATACAGAGCGATTTGCGCATTGTATAACGACTGCCTTTTAATCTTGTCGCCTATCGGAATATTAAGCTGCAAGCCAATGCTATAGTCCCCTTGGTTTAGATGACCTTGGTACGCTAACGAGTCCGTAAAGTGTCCTTCACTGCCCATTAATTGATATGACAAGTTAAGGCTTAAGTCCCAGTTTTGCTCATCGTTCGCAACGGATAAGTTAAGGTCGTTAGACCGAACATTGAGCTTAGCTTGCAAATAGTCTGGGCGATTTTTAAGCCCTGTTGTCACCATGCGAGCCAAGTTTAAATTAGGTGCTGACACAGCAAGCGGCTCTGTGAGATTTAAATTGGTGTGTTCTTCTAAACGCAGTATTTGCAATAGCAATAAACGCGCTTGATCAAGCTCGTTTTCAGCTCGCTTTAATGCCAACTTTTGGTTTGCTAATGCAGCTCTGCTTTGAACATATTCTGAATGAGATAAGCGACCAGCTTCAACTAGCGCACTATTTGTCTGTACTTGATGTTGTGCCCTTTTAAATGAGTGCTGGCTAATTTTCATCGCGTGCAAAGCTAATTGATAGCTTCGGTACTGCGTAACAACTTGACCAATCACCTCTGTTAAAAACTGCTGCATGCGAAGCTGTTGACTGAGCTCGTGCCACTTAGCCTGCCTCAATGAGGCACCAGCGACTTTAGAGCCAGCACCCCGCAACAGAGGTTGCTTGTAGGATAAAGTCAGCGTCGAGGCATACTGAGGATCAAATCCCTCATACTCATTTTTTTGTTGTGCAAGATTTAACTCTAACTGCCCACCCAGCTCGTTTTTTAGTCGGATAGAACCGCCAACAGACGTTTGCGTATTTTGCTCATGCTGCGCCAAGGTCGATGAGTACACTGAGTTACTTTGATCCCCAATAGTTATCAAATATTGGGGCTCAAATTCCTGTTCAGCTGCCTCCAGTGCAACCTTATCCGTGATGCGAGATAAATATTGATTTTGCACGCTGATATTATGTGTCAGCGCCCTATCGATTGCCTGTTTGAGTGATAGATTAACTTCTTTGGCTACAACTGTGGATGTACCAAATAAGCTAGCAGCGACAAGCAAAAGTGAGGAGAGATTACGCCGCCTCGAGCACAAATATAAGCCAGAGCTGTAATAGTAAAATAAATTGAACTGCAAAATGAAAACGCACAATGATGGAATTGAATGGTTTATCAATCAGCAATAAATAAACCACACTAAGGGCACTTTTTGATAGCATTGATACAAATAATGCCCCCTAGTGCTACACAGCAAAGTTTTGCTGTAGATGAATGATTTTATTCACTAATTCCATATATCGTTGGCAACTTAGTACAGTCGGCGCCCCCCTCAAATTTGATGCCCACTTGGGTTACATGTCTCGCTATACATAACAATACGAAACCTATCCGTAAAAGTTACTTATATAGCCGCATAGTGAAAGCACAAATCAGTTTGATACCTCATGCTTTATCTATATCAATCACTCATCCTTGCAAGTAGCTCATTAATTTTACGACGCACAGGTGACACTACATCAGATTGATTGGCCAGAATCACGACGACGTACCCTTTGTCTAGGTGCATATCAACTCTCGCATCGACCCCTAAATAGGCACCACCATGTCCAACTATACGATTGTCAGGTGTGCCTCCAATCGAAAAACCATATCCGTACCATTTGGCAGAATTATATTTAGATTTTTCGCTGTATGCAGATTCCGTCAATTCCTTATTGAGCAGTTTATAGCTTGTTAGTGCCAGCGCATAGTTATGTAAATCTTTGGCACTTGCAAAACCGCCACCAGCTGGGCTGCCTTTGACTGCACGGGTATAAGTGCTATTGACCCAAGTGTCACTGTGCATGCGCTTTAGATAACCAGTGGCTAAATTAGGCGTGGTTGAATCAAGCTCAAAACTACCTGCTTGGTGCATATTGGCTTTGTCATAAATATGCTTTTGCACGAAATCGTAATAGGACATGCCACTGACTTTTTCTATAACTAAACCAAGCATCAACATGCCTGAGTTACTGTAGCGGTTTTTAGTCCCCGGAGAAAAATGCAATGGCATGCTTGAGATAAGGGGCTTATAGTTATTCAAATCTCGATAGAGCTCTTTATTACTATTAATAAACTCCTCATTAAAAAAATTACCCAATCCTGATGTGTGAGTGAGTAATTGCCGGATAGTTATCTTATCAACCTCCCCTTTTGGTAACCAGCTGCTATCAACATAATCGGTGAGCCTATCTTCAAATTTTAACTTTCCCTGTTCAATTAAATTGAGCACTGCCAGCGCAGTGAACATCTTATTGATTGAGCCCAAAGCAAATCTCGTATCAAGTGTGTTTTTTACTCGCCACTCCCTATTTGCTAGGCCAACTGCCTGATTGAAAATAATCTCCTCATTTTTTGCAACGAGAATAACACCAGAAAATGCATCTTTTTTGCTCAAGCGTTCAGTGAATACTGATAACGCATTTGCTACCTGTTTTTTTGATAGATTGGTTTTTAGGTCTGCTTCCAAAGGCGTATTACGTAGAAAAAAATAGTTGATCCCATGAGGCTTTTTATTTTCTCTGTTAATCACCAAGGTATATGTAAGCTGGTTGTTTTTTGACAATACCAGCAAATGATCATGGCCGTTTTTTGCTGGCAGTTGCTTCAGTAACGTCAGCTCTCCATGGGTATTTTGTGTATTTAGAAATGTATCTACATGCGCATCAATGCCAAAGTCTTCAAGTGCAGTTTTTGCCATGTTATTGGTTAAGTACTCTGTGATGTCTTGCCTATCTCCAGAGTTAAATAAAGGCAAAAATGAGTCTGGTATGTTTTCTTTGGATAATACGAGACCTGATACAGTCAAAAGTAAAAAGCTGGTAAAAGTTTTCAATTTAATTTCCTTATTGTAACCTCATTGATTTAGCCTCACTCGTAAAAAGAAGACTGACAACAAGTTATAATATAAAAACACTTAAAAACAAGGGTGAATAAATAGAACAAAACTGAATAAAAAAATAAGAATAAATATAACCCCTTTTTAGTAAATACCAAAACCACGCCAAAAAGGCCAACCAAATTAAATATATAGCATTTAAAATTCAACTTTAAACTCACCGATTTTAAATGCTATATATATGCTATAAACCGCCCAAAAAAATATAAAATATTTTTAATTTCAGAATCCCTCAAAGGGATAAAACTTGTGAAGCTCAAAGCGTCCACTTTCTTTAACAAAAGTTACTTATTTATTGTCTTTGTGAGGTACATATTCTAGTGAAACTCTCTAGTTCAGGCTTTACACAAGATTACCAAGGATATGTATTAAGCCATAAAATACAAGAACCTTAGCAATAAATCCCCCCTACATCGAGATAGGATTAAATGCCAAGTCAATTTTGCGAGATAACAATATGGAGGGTTCGTTCACAGATAAGTGTAAAACATGAACTTTTCTAAGGTCAAGCGATTAACACCAAGAAAAGTTCATATCAGTTTATATATAACTCAGCCTATCACAACCCCCAAAGTATAACATTACTCATACTCTTAAGGGTCGCTTCAAGGTCTTCATCTACGTCAGTGTTGGTTAAATTCAATAAAAGACGACTATCGATATTGTCCAAACCATATATGCTATTCAGCACATTATTTTGAAAACTAACATTATACAATGCACTTCCTTTTGAGATATTCAAGCTGGTTATTGAAACATTATCAGCACTTAAATAACGTAGGGTCACTGGGATATCGACAGATGCAATATCTGTCCTATCAATAACTAAGTTGGATATAAATTCCAATTTTGAGATATCCAACTGTGTTAATTCTGTGTCCGATAAAATGACATTTGAATATTTCCCACCTTCGAATGTAATGCTGCCCAATGGATTGTCACTTACATCGAATTTAAACAAGCTGTATTGAAACTCGGGTATTACTAGATTTGTCAAAAGGTTACTAGATAAATCCAAACTCCCGTTTAATTGCCCGTAAGCTGAAAATTGCTCCAATAAGTTGTTCGACAAGTTTAACGAGCTTATGTTTGTGGTTTCCGACAAGGAAAAACTAACTAGCTCATTATTAGATAAGTCCACACTATCAAAGAGGCCCGAGAGTTCAGCTGACTTCAGCTTATTTCCAGCCAAGTTTACAGTTCTAACCTGAGACTCGGTAGTGAGTGAAATGCTTTCCAATTGGTTGTTTTTCAAGCTCAAATAAGAAGGGTTACCCAACATATTTAATTCTTGAATATGGTTATTATCAAAATTTAAAGAGCTGCCTTGTAAACTTGCCGGTATAGTTAAACTCTCAATTTTATTATATGCGACATTGAAGCTACCGCCCTGCGCATGCTCACTATCGGGCAATAACACACTTTTTATGGTTCCTTCAGATGCTTGTAAAGATCTGATATTCAAGTTTTGAGAAACGTCTAAGTTTACTAATTTATTTCTCGCAATTTGCAAAAATGATAATTTGGGCATCATCTCTACATTGAGCTCAGTCAATTGTGTATCAGAAAGATAAACATTCTGTACGTTGGAAAAATCCTCGAAATAAAGAGTATGTAACTGCGACTCTTGTGGAGTAGATCTTTATAAATCTAGAGTATGGGATGAATTGAAAATCCTAATATTTTGGAGCTAAAAAAGTTAGATAAAACATAACGCTTTGAAAATAAAGTACTTTGTAAAATCTAACTGAATTGAAATATAAAAAATGGCACGTTAATTGTTTGAGTGTGCCATTTCTTAGAGTTTATGAGGGTTTGGCGTTAATCTGATAACACTCTTGATCCTGAATTCGGATCTGATCATGTGCAGAATTCGGATCCTTTACGGATCACACTTTTATTTGATTTTACCTATTTTTCCTACAACAAGCCCTAACAGCTCATATCTATCATCATAACCAATTTCAAATTGTTGATACGAATTGTTCTCTGTTGTTGCTTTTATATAGCTGGGTAAAAACTGTAATCGACAGACAGAGATCCTGTCATTAATTCTGAGTACGTAAATTCCATCACCTGCACTTACTGTATCGGTGTTCAGCAATACCGTATCACCACTTGAGATCATTGGCTCCATTGCGTCACTTTGCACGACATAATACGCCGAATTCTGGTTAGCTGGCACAAATTCTCTGCCTATTTTGATTACGTTCTGCGAATCGACCGCTTTTACGACTGCCGTTTCCGCATCACTGCAATCAGGCTTGCCTTTGGGCTCTCCTTCACCGTCCAAAATCCACGTCAAAGACACATTTTTCTCTTTTGCCAA
Organism: Pseudoalteromonas sp. Of7M-16; assembly: GCF_022347805.1. Lineage (NCBI taxonomy): Bacteria > Pseudomonadati > Pseudomonadota > Gammaproteobacteria > Alteromonadales > Pseudoalteromonadaceae > Pseudoalteromonas > Pseudoalteromonas sp. Of7M-16. The sequence continues at coordinate 26,612 of NZ_JAKRFY010000036.1, forward strand.
TTTATATAGCTGAGTGTACGGAACGGAATTTCTATCCATCCACCCATTAAGCGTCTGCGGGTATGTTCCAAGTGCTTTGGCTACCTCAGTGTTTTTCGTTACCGCTAGCAAATCCTTAAGCCTTGGCAATATGTCATTTTTTAGATCTAGTTCAGTGCTCATAACTCGTGTCCCTTTTACTCGTTATTAGATTCTAATATAAAAGATACATATAAAAAATAAATATTTCTAGTATTAAAAATAAATATATCTAGAATTTATAGTTGACATTCATATACGAATCTAATAAAAATATAAACATAACGAGTAAGGAACTGCATCAAGGATAAATAAAATGATTATTCTAAAGGCTTGTCCACCATCAAAAGAGTTGTACAAGGTTGTAAGAGCTGCATACGCATTTCAAGGTAACTCACTAAACAAAGCTTGCGAAAAAATCGGAGTCGCACTCCCTAATGCTCGGCAAGCGCTCCACGGCGTTTGGGAAGGGGAAAAAGCTCAAGAGTGCGTAGATCTGCTTCTTGAGGATTGTGGGTTAGGTCAAGCTAAGAAAGAGGTTTAGTTATGGAAGTTAGCAACCCAAACTCCAATTGGATTGGCTCTTCTGTTTTAGCCCAGTTGATGGGCGTTGGAGAAAGACGAGCTCGAACGGTTATCTCCCAGGGCGAAATTGCGAATCAATCAATTAGTACAAGGGAAATACATGGCGTTCGTGGGCATGCAGGCAAAGGACTTGTAGTAAATGTTGATAGCTTACCCGAAGAGTTTAGACATAAATTCTATATGTCTCAGGTTGGCAATGACTCTACAGAACTCTCTGCTTTGGTTGCTGACACCGTGCAGCATGGTGATGTTGCTACACACAAAACAGCATACAGAATGAAGATCGCGTTATGGAGATTTGAGCTGATACGTCCGGCGCTCGAATGCGAACGACATAGTGCTCAACGTGGCGCAGAAGTAAAAAAAATCGCGGGCCGCAATTACGTAATGCCTAACGGCAACAGCAAAAAAGTCACACAAGACATGCTTTATCGTTGGATTTGTGCTTATGAGAATGGCGATCGCAATGTGAGCGACTTAATGCCTAAAGTACGCCAAGACACCGGACGCAAAAAGAACTTTATTCGCGATGTGGACAACCTAGTTAAATTGGGCCAACTGTCTCAAGGTGCGCATGAGCAAATCGAGCAAACAATAGAACGCTACGTAATCTCGCTTTGGGCCAATAACGCAAACGGTTGGCGCGTGATTTCAGAATACTCAACGGGCCGCTTGCACGACATGTTGCTCGATGCGGGCGTGTCGCAATCACAAATTGATAGCACAAAGAGCAAATGCACTGTCACGCGTGCATATGTAGAGCGGTTCAGGGCTGAATACAAACTAGTTGCAATTCATGACAATGATGCAAAGCAGTTTTTTGACAAGTATGTACCACGTATCACACGACATACCGACGGCTTACGCCCGATGGATTTAATCGTCGGAGATGTACACCCAATTGATATTAAATGTCGTCGCCCAGATGGTTCTGCTGTTTATCCGCGTGCAATCGCTTGGCACGACGTCGGCACAGGCCGTCTATGGTTTACCTTAATTATGCTAGAAAAAGGCGAAGGCGTTAGACGTGAACACGTGGCAATGTCGTTTGCATCTATGTCTGAGGCCTGGGGGCTACCCGTTCGTTTATACCTTGATAACGGTAATGAATATAAATGGACTGAAATGTTAGACGGCTTTTTAGAAATAGCCGAACTCACCAGCAAAATGAGTATTACGCTCATGGACACAGAGCGCGAACTAGGTCGCATACTACGAAGCCGACCCTACAACGCGCCAGCCAAAGCAATTGAAGGGTTGTTCTCTGTTGTTGAGCAGTATCTAGGCAGCATTGAGGGGTACGTCGGCGGCGACAGGCAAGACCAGAAAAAGCAAAATGTGGGCAAAGAGCCAAAAGCATTTTCAGGCTCTATGGACGACTTTCACGCGCAGTGTGACATTGCACTAGAGCGATACCATAAACGCGCTCAAAGCGCGCTTGATGACCGTTCACCTAACCAAAAGTATGCGGATTTCATCTCTAAAGGTTGGGGCAAGGTCGCTGTAACCAAAGAGACGCTATTGTTTGCCTTTGCTGAAACCCACAACCCCAAAATTGACCGTGGGCGCTTTCAAGTCAATGGTCATTACTACTTCCACGATGATTTATTACCGTACTCTCAACGTAAAGTAATGGTCCGCTGGGCACGTCATGACCCCTCGAAAGTATTAGTGTATGCCGATGGGCGTAACTTGACCTGTATCGCTGCGTATGACCCTGAATATGGTGTGTTAGAAGCAAAAGGTGCGAAAGAGCAAGCACGCCGCGCTAGATGCTTACAGCGCGTTATAACGGCTCGCCGAAAACATTGTGACAGACTCGACTTAGTGGTGGAAATGGCTGATTGGAACAAACGCCTACCAGATGCACCTGAGGCACCAACAGTCCAAAAAGTGAAAATCGCGAAAGATTCAGAGCTCGGCCAAGCGCTAGAAGCGATGAAACAAGCAGACCAACAAGTTCAGAAGCCGAAAAAGGTTTACGACCAATTCCTGACAGATCCAAGTAATTCATTACTCGATGACATTGGTTGGGACGATGACGATTTACCAAACTAAGGAGCAGACCATGACGATAGAAACAAATGATATTAAACGCGCAGTGCAACTGGTCAATGTGACTGCAAATTCTAATGAACGCGTTGGCCGGATAATTGGTGCGCCAGGTACGGGCAAAAGCACGATTACAAAGTATTTGAAAAATGAAATGGGCGCAATACGCGTTGCAGTGTGGAAAGACATCGGCGCAAAAGCGCTGCTTCAATTAGTGTGCGACGGCATCGGCATGTCGGTCAACAAGGCATCAAAGGATACACTGATGATACGCTTACGTGAGTTTTTGCTGGGGCAAAAAGTCATCGTAGTCATTGATGAGTGTAATCACCTGAACTGGAAACATTTAGAGTTGTTACGCTACTTGCCCGATGAATGTGAGGTGACGCTCATCCTATCAGGAACGCGCATCTTTGAAGAGCAGTTCAGTATGGGGAATAACAAAATCTACCTCGAACAGCTAACAGGCCGCATCGGTACTAAACAACTCCACATTTCCACAATGAATGTAAAAGAGATTGCGGGCTATGTGCTTAAACCACATCTATCCCAAGAAGTAACAAGAGATTTAGCAAAACATTTTTATCAGTTCACACAAAAAGGCAATTGGCGAACAGCGAACGCACTAATGACGCAGTGTCTACGCATTTTACAAGATAGCCCATTGGATGAACTTACCAATGAGATTATCAGCACCGCTGCATCAACATTGAGGGATATATAATGAATTACTTAACACTAGTAAAGCAAATCACCGAAAAATCAGGCGCGAGTGAAGCAGACGTTCGTAGCGTTTTAGAAGCACTTGCAACCACATTATCAGAAAGCTACGCCAACAATGACCCGGTTGTGTGGCCCCAGGTTGGCACATTTCACGCCCGACTAGTGCCAGCCAGAAATGGACTCACAGGCAGAAGTCAAACAAAGTGCTACGTGCCAGGTCATTACGTGTATCACTTCCAAGCCAGCGGCGCGATGAAAAATGCAGCACAGCAAATTCGAAACAAACTGAGCGAAACCTCAGCGTAACGTTGAGGTCTGCCGGGTGTGGTTGCCCGGCACTGATGAGCAGCCAATTTAAGGAGATTACAGTGGAACACATACCTGAGGGCTTCGTAATGGATGCCAAGGGCAACCTAGTCGCCAAAAAGAACATTAAGGAGGTCGATTTACTACGCAGTGAATTAGTAGAAAAACTGGTCGCCAATGCAACAGAACAGCAAAAAATACTCACACAGTTTAAAAGTGGTGCATTCATAGAAGTAGATGCCTTTGTTGACCTATCCGCCAGTGAATATGGCGAGCAGTTAGGTGGCAAAAAGGGAAATATCACGCTTTTGAATTTTAACGGCACGCAAAAAGTGACGGTTCAAATCTCGGAACGCCGCACTTTTGATGAACGCCTAAAGGTCGCTAAAGACCTCATTGATGAGTGTATACGAGATTGGTCCGATGATGCCGACGAGAGAGTTAAAACCCTCGTTGAACATGCATTTCAAGTGGATAAACAAGGGCAAGTATCTATCAGTCGTATTCTGGGGTTACGCAAGCTTGATATGCGCGACGCGCGGTGGGATAACGCCATGAAAGCCATTGCAGACAGCATTCAGATAACTGACAGCAAGGAGTACATTCGATTTTATAAACGCAAAAACAGCGATGAAAAGTTCGAAGCGATATCACTGGATATCGCAGCAATCTAGCAATTTACTTAACCATAAAACAGGATATACACATGAACAAAACACAGCTCATTCAAGCAATCTCAGAAGATGCAGGTATCAAACTAAAAGATGCAGAAGCGGCACTAAACGCATTTACGGGGGCTGTTACTTACACGCTAAAAGCTGGCGACTCTATCGCACTTGTAGGTTTTGGCACATTCAGTACATCGATGCGCGAAGCACGTGTGGGACGCAACCCAAAAACTGGCGAGAGTATTGATATTGCCGCTGCAATCACGCCTAAGTTTAAGCCTGGTAAGGCACTTAAAGACGCGTTGAACTAATAACCAGGGGCCATGGCCCCTCAACTAGGAGGTGTTTATGATTTCAAAGGAACAATGGGATTCAATAGAGCAAACGCTATCAATGATACATGGCCGCGTTGAGTTAGAATATGGCGACCATAAAATTACATTGTATCGTATGGCATTGGACGAGTGCAGATTAGTTATCATGGTATACATTGACGGTGCCTATCACCCCGCGTGGGGCTTTTCAAGTTCGAAAAAATACAAGCCACTTGTTGAATCAATTTGGCGTCGCCGAACAAAAGCTTATTACACGCAAAAGCAACAAAAGGAATTTATGAAAATCTGGGGAGGTAAACGAGCTGCATTAAAAAGCTTTCCTAGATTATTTGACAAAGCAGTTTGGTTTGAGCCGTATTTTCCTAAATTCTCAACGATCAAAAGCCAGTATAAAAAAATTGAAGCGCTAGAGCTAAAAGACAAGGAGTGTTTGGCATGAATCGTAACGCATACTATGGCTTGATACACAAAGGCGCTGCGCAATTGTTGGGGTTAAATCAAATGCTACAGCCAGACGCAGATCAAACGTACAGAAACTGGTTATATGACAAAACGAGAAAACGTTCATGTAAAGATTTGTCGATAGGCCAGCTACGTGCGTTAAAAGCTGAACTAGAAAATAAAGGTGCACTCCCTAAGCAAAATATGCCACCTCAGCGACAACCCACGCCAGTAAAGACGCAAATGCAAAACACGAACGCACCGACTGAGCGCCAATTTAAAAAGTTACTCGCCGTTGTGAGAAGCAAGGGGTGGTCCGGGTTGGGCTCGGAGTATTTGAAAGGTTTTATTCGTCGCACTACAGGCGTAGAGTCCGTTTATCAGTTGGACAAACGCCAAATGTCTAATGTCATCACTGGGTTGGAGAAATGGCATGCAAAGTAACTATTCAGAGGTATTAAAAACACGCTATGGCTCATTGGCACAATTAGCACGTTTGTGTGGTATGGATCGCACGACTCTCTATCGTGTACTTGATGGTAAGTATACGGGGGATATAAATCCACATATTAAGACTATTAACACTCAACTTGAAAAGGACAGCGTGGATTTGCGTCTTGATGCAGAAGAACTAATCAAAGTGACGGTGCCAAGAAACATTCTAGGTCGCATCGAGTCGCTTATTGGCACAGTACGTACTGTCTCTAACCATTGTCCGGAACGTACAAAGGGAATTATGGAATTGATTGAGTATGAATTGGAGGATATATGTCAAACATGCGAACAATAAACGATCAAGAAGTGATAAACCCTGAATCGGTGGAAGACGTTGAAAATATCCTTCGCCAGCATTGGCCGGATGGTTGGATCCCCGCCAAAGAACTTTTTGAACGCTTTAATATCAATCAAATAGATAGAAATCACATCAAATCTCATCTAGGCAATGTGGATGTATTTAAAATTGCGGATATGGCCGATTTAATTTGGGATAACTCAAACTATGGAAAAGCAGACGCAGCAAATTAACCTTGCCCCGGCCAATCGCAATGTGGCCGGGTGCGCTCGTACGCGTTCAAGAAAATTTAAAACACTGGAATGTTTTGCTGTACGGTTTCACGGCTGGTACGTGTTTGTATCAGACTCAAACCGACCTACAGAACCTAAATCTGGCGACCAACTATCCTTGTTCTAAGCTTAAGTTGTTCGCCTTTCCCTTTTTTCCTTCAATGCATATCTGCTCACTAGTCGGGTTTTGAATTTCAAATTTAATCCCACTGTTTGTTAAACACCAACTCATGCCACTCTCCAAGTTAATAACGATTGAACGGCTAGCTTATTGGTAGATAAAAATAGACATTGCTGTACAGCAATCCAACAAGCGAGTGTGCGATAGCATAAAAGCCTAATTCATAAAACTCGGAGTAATATATGCAATCCCTTACACCTGAACATGACAAACGCCCAATGAATGAAAACGGTCTGCACCCAGACGTAAAAGCAGCCTATCACTATGGTAATTCGGTTTCTCACACCAGTGATTTGAAAACACCGCGCGCTTGGTATGGCTGGGCACTAAGAGAGGCTTTTTTAGCCGGAGTTAGTCACGCTCAAAAAGAGGGGAACTAACATGGAAATGCTAATACATATAATTGCTGGGTTGGTGCTGATACTGATATTGGCGCTGGGTGTTATGGTGTTCATCTCAAGTGAATTAAAATACCAGATGTTTAACACCCCCTGCGCAACCCCTGAACAAAAAGCGCAAATGACGGCCATTTATAGCCGAACCAGACGTACAGTATTGGCATCATGCATTGTCGCGGTGCTAGCGCTAGGCTACTGGTTACTTAAAAATTGATGTGTACACAGCCAGAAAAGCAATTTTGCCCGCATTGTGGCCTAGAGTTAAGCGGCAATATACATGCAAACACACTTGAAGCTTGGAATCGTTTCAATTGTGAATACGACAGCACCATAGACCTGTACCCGCCGCTCAGTGAAACGGTAATAAACACGCAAAGACTGGCTCAACTTTACCAACAAAAAGCCTCTTTACTTGCACACATAGAGCGTTTGGAAACGAGAAACCAAACGCTTGCTTATCAAAAGGAAACGCTATGAAAATATCAGATGACGCGCTATTACAAGCTATATGGCAATTACAGTTAAAGATGCTCAGTAAACGTGTGGTAAGTCGCAGTTGCTATGTGGGTTGTTCGGTAGTCCAAAACGACGAATATAACTATAAAAGTCAGTCCGATATGTCGATGCATTTGTGCCACAGAGTATCGGACAAAATCGGGAAACAACAAATTAGAAAACGCATTAAGCGATTGATCACATTTGGTTTAGTCGATTGGGCTTATCAAAACCTGACATTTCACATCAACTCACCGCAAGCCAAACAGGCGTTTGAATATGCTCGGGCCTTTTGGCTGTCTCACGGGGTGCCGGAATATGGTCACAGTATCACAATGACGGAAGATAAAATTCAGCATTTAGAATCAGCGTGCTTCGAAGCGCTGATGAGCAAGTTTAAACATGTTGAACTAATAGCCTTATATGATAAGTTCATTACATGCGGCAGCGAGAAGACAAAATAGCAAAATGTCACTGACATTTTGGGGGAATGTATGACGACATTTCATCATGTCACAGAAGGCGAATTTGTGCGCTTGCTTCAAACACACACTTTGCACAAATTTATAGCACAAGAAAGCGCGCAGTTTAAAGGAAAATATCACTTAGTTGGCATCGCCCCAGCGGCGCGCACCGCCTATGCCATTCGCCAAGGCCGCATCAATGAGCTCAGGAAATGGCGTTTGGATAATCTGGGGGGCTTTTTATCCAAGCATGGTGTACGCACGTTTGAAGTGCAAAACAACCTTTAGCGCGCATGCTCATCAATAACCGCACTGGTAACCGTCACGGATGTACAAACTGGGAATTGTGTTTTTGTTAAGGGCGTGTGCGTCAATGTTGTTGTTACGCGGTACACGCCTGGTAAAGTTTGGCATGCTGCGACTAATTCTTCCGGGACAATATCTCGCCCAAGTTGCTCTTGCCAATGACGCGTGATCGTGTTCACTTTGTCTTTTGCGCTTTGCTCACTCACTGCGGCCATCACAGATTGATTGCGATAGAACTGCAGCGTTAACTCGACGGAATAAAGCATAGGCTCAGGCAAACCCAATGTGACCCTATCACCAATGGGCCGGACTTTTTTATCTGTGAGCGTATCTAAGATGCGTTGCTGCATGGCTTGATCTGGTATTTGTCCCCCTTTTAGCAGTGCGGTGACTTCAATTTGACTGGGACCTGGGCTCTCGATAGTCGCATCCACAATGTCTTGATGCGCTGAGCGGGTATAAAATAAATAACTGTCCTCGGAGCCTGCGGTACTGAATTTGGCCGGGGCGAGTTGCAAGCGAGCCCGGTACGCCTCATCGTGTTCAATATTTACGCCGCCTGATGATGTATCTATGTTTTCCACCTGCTGTACATAGGCCAGTGATTGTGTCAGTTGTTTGATCTCCCCGGGTAAAAAGCCATTCCCCCCAGTGCCTGCGGTGCTGCACATCACAATGGCATCAATGGATGACTGGCCGACAGCGACCGTTTTCATATCTTGCAACACAAACACGGTTTGATTGTCGTTAGCGCGGATCACCGTGTTAGCTGGAATACTAAAAGGCTGCGTATGCCCGCCACATTTGAACGTCACATGAGTTTTTGCATGTGTCGCGGGTAAACGCGGTGTGTCCATAAATTGGCCGTATTGGTCAAGACGCGCTCCTACTGCACAGGCCAGTAGGTTTTGCAGTGATTCATAGTTGATCTGCTGGCGTAACAAATCCCCCTCATAGGCGATTTGCTCCAGCAAAAAGGTCTCAGGATACGTTGGTTGTGGGTAGACGCCGGTCGTATCTTGATACTGTTGTTTAAGACGCGCTAAGCGTTCTAAAAAAGAGGTTGAGTCTAACTCTGGTGGGGGTAATTGTGTGACGTCCATTATAACTCCTTCACTTTAAGGTTGATGCGGGTAGTCCAGCCAGTGGTACTATTTATCGTGGTGGTAACTTTTTCGGCTATCCAATGTGTGTGAAGTTGCCCAGCGCCAGCAATACGCACCTCAGTGCCCGCATCAATGGCGGTGCCGACCAACACCAATGACCCTTCGCCGCCAGCGGTTTTGTTTTCAGCGCTAAGCCCTGCGCGGCACTTGCTCACCGCGTCATTCAAGTCATTGGCGATGTCATGTAATGTGAGTGTGCGATCGCCTGGCATGGTCGTATTGTGCTCAGTGTGCGTAATGAGCATCTTTTGATGCACATCGTAATATTGCATCGTCGCGCGGGCGTAACCTTTACGTGGGCTGATTTCAAAATCGGCAACTTTGAGCCGCGTGTCATTGGATAAATCAATGTTGAACTCACCAACATCTATGCGTGCCATAAACAACAAATTGTCGCCTTTGATTGAGTAGTAGTGGTCATATTGCTTGCTCAGGCGTTGTAATAGTTGGTGTGCGGACTCGTTGCGCATCTCTACCCGTGCCAGTGGTACATCTTGCCCGGCCACATGGGGTATAAATCCAGACTCTGACGCAATCGCACGCACGACGTGATGTACAGATGTGTTAGTGAATGCACGGTTTTGTACTTTGTCTAAGGCATCGCGGTTTATCTCTTGGGCCAATGCAGAGACCACCATGACAGTCGGGTTAACACGAATACTCAGCTTATCAATGGTATATTTGCCGACAGGCCATCGGCCAGCACTGGAAACGATGACGGGCTCTATCACATCACCATGTTGCGGGTGCCATTGGTCCAAAAAGCGGCCATCTTGATTGTTGAGTCGCAGCGTAATTTCATCTCGACCGCCCTCGATGGAATCAGTCAATGTAAACTCTTCGATAAAGGCCGAAAGGTTGTGTGTGACATCCTTATTGGCCCAGGTAATGTGTAATTGTGTGCGATTTAGCGTCGCCAAGGGGCTGCTCCTATTGTCGGTGCTGGAATTTGCTGCATGTCTGGCAGCTTAATGATGAGCCCGCCCGGCAAGGTGGCTGCAAATCGGATGGCTGGTACAAGCTGTGAATTTAGCGCAATGATGTGTGTCACCGTGTCCATATCAGCGCGTTTGAGCGTGCGGCTCGCAAGCTGATCCCATCGCTCATTTTCCAAACTAATCGTGGTGTTCATGGGCGTACTTCCACCAATATCACGGAAATTTTCATCTCGCGAGTGTGACCTGTTGGGGCTGTGTTGAGTAAATCTTGTTTCAACTCTTTAATCGCAAATTGTCCGATTTGCTTTCCACCAATAATCAGTGCCCCTATGGTGCCGATTTGCGCCGCGCTGTGTAATTGCTCATACATGCTGTCAGGGGTAGTAAATCGGCTGTTTAGGTGCCAGGACATATTGAGGGTGTGTTCGTCTTCACCCATAAATTCATGGGCAGGATAGCGATTGATCAAGTTATGTGGCACCACATTATACTTACGCGCGCTGGCAAGCTTATCCGGGCTAGATGTGGTTTCAAATATCATACTTCCCCAACTTCCCCAGCGCATTTATTTCACCACCAGTGGTGCGCTGTCGCCGCGCTCAAACGTTACTTGTTGCAGGGTTGGCGGGGTGTGACGTCTAAGTACATGGATACACAACCAAAATTCCCAGTCTTCACGATAAAGAAACAGCTTGTTGTCATCGCCAATACGGGCAAAATCACCGCTTTGCTTTTTGGGATCCATTACGCGCCCATACTCAGATAACTCCAACTCGTCATCCACACATTGCGGCGCAGCGCAGTGTGTTGTGATGTTATTGTCAGAGTTGAAGAACTCCGCAACGTGTACGGCCCGGCGCAGTGCTTTTTTAGTTAGGTTTAGGTTCTCGTTACCCCCTTCTAGTCGCCAACTAAACACCACTTTTATACGTGCATCGTACGGTACATCCGTTTGTCCCATTTCCTGACTCAGAGGGACTAACTCAACGATACCAGGTAACAAACTGAAATAATTGGTGCTACTGGCTTTTGACGGCTCTATTACGCCCGGAATGTCTAACAGCCCAGTGAGCTGCTTTTTCAGGTCTTCCAAATGCTCTAACATGCGATGTCCTCCTGACTTATGCCAAACCGTTCACAAGCCACCGCAAAGTTGCATTCTGTCAGTTCTACGCCAACAAAGGGGTTGCGCCCCTCACATGCAAGACCAGTTGAGCCAGAGCCCATAAATGGATCTAGAATGGATTTGCCGGGTGGCACTATTTCAATTAAATCATGCATGAGCGCGACGGGTTTGCCTGCAATATGGAACTTTCCGCCTTTTTGTGAAGAATGAGTAAAACAACCTGGTAATGGTGGTCGGGTTTTCGCTGCTTCACTCAATCCGCCTTTGGTACCCCACACCACATATTCACACTGTGGGCGAAATTGCCCTTTTTGTGGTCGAGTCGCTTGCGTCTTATCCCAAGGCACAATGCCGCGTTGAATAAATCCCGCTGTTTGCACTGCGGTGCAGGTTAAGGGGAGTTGACGCCAATCTGTAAAAACCAGCACAAATGCGCCAACTTCTAGCACTCTGTAACAGTCAGTGAGCCACAAATTCATCCAAGCTAATTGACTAAGTTGATCGCGATTATCTCCGACAAATTCAGGATACAGATGTTTAAACCCTGTGCCTTGGTATTTAGTGCTGGTTTTTTGAACCCTATCACTGCGGTGCAAACCGCCAGAGCTGTATGGATTGTCTGTTACCAACGCGCCAATACTCGCATCTTCCAATGTTCGTAAATAGGCGAGCGCGTCGCCGTTGACGAGTGTATTGTCCTTATGTTTTATGATTTTCATTTTAATGCTCCCGACATGTAATTTTTAACAAATGCGTTTAGTTCTGTTTTGCTTTGATCCGTCAATCGCATAAATCGCCGCGCTGGCACCTCCACCTCTTTTTTTCGGTAATACAGCAAATATGCAGGCCGCAGTTTTTTGCCATCTTTACCAATCTTGGCGGGCAATTTAACGCCCAGACCTTTTTGCCCAATTGGCGGTGTGCCAAGCACTGACCCACCGCGCCAGGCGATAGACCAGCCTTTTGCCTCAAGGGCGCTTAAAAACCCGCGTACGCCTTTGATGTTGGTTTGCAACTTCACCTGTCGCGTGGCGGGGATGGTCAACATTTTCGCCTTCTTGGCACGGATAACGCCGCCATCGTTTAATAGTTGCGCATGGGCCTTATTGGTGCCCACTAACAGCGTATCGTTGCGGGTGGTATACGTAATACTGGCCCGAAGCTCTCCTGAGTCTTTAAGCGGTCCTTTATTGCCCTTCAAGCGTTTTGTTAAAGGGCTGTTGCTCGGCTCACTGAACTCCGTGATGTTTTGCTGCACACTCGCTGCAACCAGCGGCCCAATGGCCTCAGGCAATCCGTTTGCTGCGCGCTCAAATTTATGTAACGAACTAAGAAACTTTTTCATACCGCCAGTGTGACAGGTTGTGCTGCGGCGCGTTGCTGTACAGCAACGTGATCAATTTGCGCCAGTTACACTGAGCACAATTGAAAAAGTGGAAAACAAAAGGACATAAACATGAAAATTCAACAGCTATTACTCAGACATGAAGGTTACCGTTCAACACCGTATAACTGTCCAAAATCCAAGCTCACTATTGGCATAGGTCGCAACCTAGATGACAACGGGCTGTCTGCCGATGAGTGTGCGTATTTGGATAAAAACGGCGTTGACTATAGCGACATCGCAAAGATGGAAATCACCGAAGACATTGCAATTTATCTGCTGCAACGTGATTTAGAGTACGTCGAGCGCCGGTTGCCTAAGCTATTCACCAACTGGGCGGAATTGAGTGATGTGCGCCAAGATGTGCTGCGAGATATGGCATTTAACTTAGGCATACAAGGACTCAGTTGGTTTGCACGTATGCGTAAGGCAGTAGAGACCAGTGAATGGGTGGATGCCACATTTGAAATGCTCAATTCTAAGTGGTCTCGCGATGTTGGGAATTGCCCAGGAGAGCGCGCCTATACCCTGGCAAAAATGATGATAGAAGACAAATATCCGGGGTGGCTCCATGACTGAGTTTGAAAAAGCAACGGCGGAGCAAATGCGCATCGCGCAAGGTAGACCCGTGCCTACAGCTCAGGTTCAAGCCAAAGTAAAACAGTGGAATGCGCAACGTAAAGCGCTTGGATTAAAGGAGTGGGTATGACATTCAATAATGTAAATTTATCAGAAACCATCAAAATGTGTTTAAACGGCGGCGCTATCATTGCCGTAATTTACCTAAGCGGTCAAATTAAAGGGCTAACGGAAGTGTTGAAACAAACACAAGTTCAAGTGGCAACGAAAGTAGAACAAAGTGCCCATGACGAATTAAAAAGTCGCGTGGACAAGATTGTCAACGACCTGTATGCCCCCAAAGGAGGTTAACAATGCCACCACGGCCTAAGCTCGAAATGTTGGGAATATTAGAGCGTGTGATCAAAATGTATGCCGAAGACAAAATGGAAATTCGTGCCATCGAAACCATTTTGAAAGCCGAAGGGTATGACGTTAGTAAAAGTGCGATCCAACGTTCCTTAAAATCTTATGAGGAAGTCGCAGCGCAGCATCGGCAAGTACTCGATGAGGCAAAGTTGCTCATGGATACCGTTAAGAATACACCCAATACAGATATCTTTGAGTCAGTACACTCCATTATGGCGGGTAAAATGCTTGGGTTTGCAAAATCGTTGGATGAATTGGATTTTTCAAATCCTGAAAAGTTTATTGCGTCCCTGGCAGATTTATCCCGCGCTCAAGTTAACATCGGCCGTTTACGCATGGAGTATGAAAAAGGCTTTGCGGCCGCGAAAAAGCAATTTTTGAGAGAGTTGGCTGAAGAGCTTAAAACTGAACCCGATTTACTCAAGAAGCTACGCGATATAGTTAAACGGATAAATGCTGAGAGTAAGTGATGTTAGAAGAGCTACTTGCAGAGGCAGACGGAGACTATGATGAAGATGCCGATATTCGGCGCAAAGTTCGCTTAAGGAAAGCAAAGTCGGATTTTGCGTACTTTTGTAAAACCTATTTGCCACATGCTTTCCCGATAGACTTTGCAGAGTATCAAAAAGCGTTGATTGATGTGGTATCAACGCGCGCACTGAGCGCTGAGAATGAACGATTATTCAAATCGCTCATAGCAAAAGCAGATCATGATTTTATCAAGATGCCACGCGATGGGGATGAGTTGGAAGCGGTACTTGATATTGAGCCCCGGGACCACGGTAAAACGACGCGCAATACACAGGCTTTGCCCTTGTGGCTTGCACTCAATTTCTCGGGCGTGTTCCCTGTCATTTGTGCCGCGTCAAAAGATTCTGCTACAGACATGCTCGATGCAGTCAAAAGCGCATTAGAAGATAACGACGCCATCATTGAAGACTATGGCATACAAAAAATCAAAGGGAATACCTGGTCCAAGAAAAAAATCCAGTTGCCCAATGGCTCGGCCATTGCCGCTGTGGGTGCAGGCCAGCCACTGCGCGGGATAAAAAACAAATTCCAACGTCCTACCTATGTTATTTGTGATGACCTATTAAAAGATGAAGAAGTTGAAAGCAAAGCGCAACGAGACAAAATTTATAAGTGGTTTAAGCGGGTCATTTTAAATCTAGGTAAAGGCGCATTAACTATTATCGCCAACACCATCATGCACCCTGACGACCTGCCATCGAGACTGTTAAACGAGATAGCTGACGGGCAATTGGAGAACTGGTTAGGGCTGCGGTTCGCTGCTGTGCAACCAAATAAACAGGGGGACGCGCTCAAACACAAAGACATTGACGAGCATATCAAACCCTTGTGGCCTGCTCGCTGGTCAATCAGAGATATTCTGGATAAAGCGAGGCAACTCGGAGTATCAATTTTTAGCACAGAATGGCTCAATCAACCGCTGAGCGATGAAGAACGCAAATTCAAAGAAGAATGGATCGAGTATTACACGCAACTGCCCATTGAAGTTCTGCGGCGGCTAAAAATCATGATGGGCGTTGATCCAGCCACAGGTACCAAAAATGGCGATTACAGTGCCATTGTCGTTGTGGGGTATGACGCAGAATCTGGCGTGTACTATGTGCTATATGCCTGGGGAGCACGGCAATCAGACCTCCAGCTGGCATATAAAATTATCGAAGTGTTTAAAGTGTGGGGTCCAAAACAGGTTTGGTTTGAAGAGGTGGTGTTCCAAAAAATCTATAAAAAGATGGTGGCACGTGAAGCGGCCAAGCTGGGAGTGAGACTCCCATTAAAAGGGTTCAAAGGCGGCAACAAAGATTTACGTATTCAGTCACTGGCTCCGTATGTCGAAAATGGTGTTTTGCAGTTTAAAGAGTCCCAAGAACTGCTCATTCAACAACTCTTAAACTACCCCAAAGACCATGACGATTTACCGGACGCGCTTGAGATGTGTGTTTCAAAGTTGGAAAACAGTGGCGGCTTTGTAGGTGGCGTGACAGTTGGTCAAGTGGCAGCACGCTCAATTGTAGAAAAAATCAATGCTTTCACCGGAGGATATAGATAATGACTAAAGCAAAATGTAAAAACATTAAAAATGGGATCGTCGCGGATTTTGGCGAAGGAGAAACCTACTATTGCAACATAGATGAACTATTGACGGAGCTGTGCGATCAAGCGCGCACCGCCTACCTTGAAAATAAAAATGCCATTAGCGGGTTTCACCTAACTCTCAAATCGGAAGGCATTCCCAGTGCTGAATGACGTTAAAAAGCTGATCAAGCGCGTTGTTGATGTGCAGTCACGTCTCGAGCGATTGCTCGCCTGTGGTGAAGTGTCGGACGTTGACCCGTACACACATTGCGTCAAATTGGTTTTGCCAGGGCACGATAATATTCAAACTGGCTGGCTCCCTGTGTTGACGCGTCGAGCGATGGGCGTGCAAATATATGCACTGCCTAAAATTGGAGAACAATGTTGGGCGCTCTTTTTGCCACTTAGTGGCATGGAAAAAGGGCTAGTGCTGGGTGCAACATTCAATCGCCAAGATACACCGCCCACGAGTAATGCGGCGCAGACATGGATCCAATTTGAAGATGGCACACGTTTTTACTATGACCAAGTGCAGCATCATTGTGAGCTTAACATGCCAGCGGGCACCCTAGTTGTCACCGCACCTGAGACCACCATCAATAGCAATGTAACCATTAACGGGGATACACAAATCAATGGCAATACCAACATGGACGGGACACTAGACACAACGGGTAATATTCACAGCGATGCAGAAGTCTCTGACGCCACACGGGCCATGTCAGAGGACAGAGATATTTACAATGAACACGATCACAACAAAAAAGTGCCGCCACCGTCAAATCGACAATAATCCCTGAAACGCAATTTAAGGCGCTGAAAGGTATTATAAGTGCAGTTGGGTGACCTGTTTGATGTGCATCAAAAATAGAGGGCATAGAGGAGCAATGAACCATGTTTGCAATGAGTTTTTCAGGGCAGTCACGAATCGACAACGTGATTGACGACATTAATCAAAGTTTAGATGTGATTTTGACCACGTCAAAAGGGACACGAATTGCTGACCATGAATTCGGGTGCAATGTATGGCAGCGATTGGACCAACCTATTACGGCTTTGCCTTTTCTCATCGCCGATATCACAAACGCAATCAATCGCTATGAGAAGCGGATAACGCTAAACCAAGTTGCACCAGACATTAACCAAGCGGTAAATGGGCAAATACATATAACGCTGCACTATACGTATAACAATCAGCGGTTTGAGCATGTAACCCGCGTAACTCAATAACCCGCTTGCTGTACAGCAACGTGGCAATTTAAAACTCCCTACACTGTCTCTCAGTTACCTAACTGGAGAGAACTATGTCTTTTAAAAAAGGGGTAGAGATAATTGAAACTGTCTCGGGCCCCATTCCTATCAATGAAATGGCAAGCGCCATCATTGCCGTAGTCGGCACAGCGGATGCAGGCGATTTAGGCACGCTTAACATTGTCAGAACGGCCAAAGAAGCGGCTGCACTTTATGGCAAAAACGGCACGCTCGGTGAAGCATTTGATGCGATTTATGACCATGTAAAAACACTCACGGTTGTTTCTATTCGCGTTGCGACCGATGGCACGGAATCAACGCAAATTGCAAACATCGTAGCGGGATTAAAGCTGATTGAAGATGCCTATGGCCAGTTTGGCTTATTTCCTAAAATCATCATTGCGCCAGGTTTCAGCCACAAAACGGGCGTTGGCGCTGAGATGGTGTCTATTGGCAATAAAATTGGTGCGGTATCCATCATTGATGCCCCAGAAACGGCCACACCTGAGCAAGCGGTCGCGTTCAAAGGCGCGTTCAGTGACTATCGAGCTATTGTCACATACCCACGTGTTAAAACGCTAAACCATGATGGTCAAGTGGTTGCGACCTGGTTATCCGCGCGATATGCCGCGTTAATGTCTCAAGTTGATAAGAACCAAACTGGTGACAACGACCCAACAGGCTACTGGTGTAGTGCATCAAACCGTGTTTTACAGGGGGTGGTCGGTCTTGAGCGAAGCATTCAATTTAACCCCAAGGACGATGACAATGAGCTCAACTATCTAGCAGGCCAAGGGATCGTGTCTGTGCTCAATGGGGGTTCAGGATTTAAAGCCTGGGGGAATCGTTCCACGGCATTTCCAGCAAGTTCAGACTCACTCACATTCATTCCATGGCGGCGCACGATGGATATCATCGAAGATTCTATCCAATTCTTTACGCGTCAATTCCTAGATAAGCCCATGTTCACAAGACCGAATGACATTGCCACGTCATTGATTGGGCAAATTGAATTGAGTGTAAACGACTTTTTGCGCTCGAAAGTCGGCACAGCGCTGGTATATGGCAAGTGTGAGCTGCGTATCGAAGACAACCCGCTCACTAACCTGGCAAACGGCAAAGTGAAATATCACTTACAGGCCACGCCGCCTGTGCCGATAGAGCATGTCACATATGAGGCTGAGGTCTATGTACCGGGGCTTGAAATTGCACTTAATCAACTGATAGGAGGTTAATATGGCAGCAATAGCATGGCGACGTAATCGCGTACTTATTGGCTTTTCTGATTATGTCGGACGCGTTGAATCTGGCGAATTAGAAATGAAGCGGGAAATGGCAGAGCTCAAAGGCTTGGGTATGCCGGGCACGGCCAAAGTGCCCAACGGTAAATTTGAAGCGCTGGTCGCGAAAATCAAATTTAACAATATTTCACCTAGCGATTGGCGGAGAATCATCAACAATGATGGTTATATCAATGTCACGTTTGCAGGTGAATGTCGTTCGCTCGACTCGACCAGCGGCTTATCGTTTGATAATGCGGCCACCACAATATTGCGGGGGTGGTGTGAGACCATCCCAGGGCAAGGTCCAAACGATGAAGGTAAATCCGAATTCGAGCTGACTATCAATGTGCAATTCATTGAAATGAGAGATGTGTCAGGAACGATACTGCTCATTGACTTGGCAAGCGGCGTTGTTGAGCCTAAGGAGTTGGCGTAATGCGCGTTCGCAAACTTAGATTAGTAAAGCCAGGCGTGCAAGCTAACGGCCAAATAGTCACCAAACAACACCTGGAGCAGGTGGTTAAAAACTACAAGGCCGATGCGCGTCCCCCCATCACTTTTGGGCACCCGGAAAAAGGCGCAGACAGAACCCCCGCCTTTGGTCGCGCTTGTAAACCAGAGCTTGATGGCGATGGTGCATTGGTGCTCAACCTCAACTACACCCCTGAACTCGAAGCGCGTGAGGACAAAGGCGAGTTTGAAGGGTTCAGTGGCGGTATTCATCCGCACCCACAAACAGGCGAATTCTATTTACATCACGTGGCGGCATGCGGCCAATTACCACCTGCCGCAGACACCAAAACCTTAGAAGTCGTCGAGCTCAGCGCGACAGGTGACGACATCATTTACCTATCATCCGAAATTATTAAAGAGGACACAAACATGGAACCAGAAGAGCTGAAAAAATTGCTCGTAGAAGCGTTGGAACCTGTTGTTGCGCGTATTGAAGCGCTAGAAAACAAGGGCAAAAAAGCGGGCGACAAGGACGATAAAAACAGCCCCGTTGATACCGAACAGCCACAAAGTAAAGAACTGAGTGCGTTGCTTGAGACCGTTAAAGCAGACCGAATTAAGTCAATCCAAGCCGCCGCAAAAAACAAAGGGTTAAGTGATGAGCAGATTAAACCAATTGTAGAGCGACTTGAAGCTACTGAGGCGGTAGAACTGGCTGATAACAAGCCAAATAGCGCTTATTGCAGCACTCTGACCTTTATCAATGGGTTAAAAGAACCAGAGCCGAACGTAGATGTGCTCAATCCGTTGGAACTCTCCAATCCCGGTGATGGTGAGAAAAAACAGCTAGATACAGCCGATCTGGCAAACAAACTATAGGACGTACTCCATGACCAATTTTAACTCAGGAAAAGTGACAATCACCCAAAAAAACATTGTTGATGCCAGTCATCCGCCCATTATCAACAACCGTAAATTTGAAATGAATAATGGGCTTATTCCGGCTGGCTCATTTGTTGCTGAAAACGGCGGCGACCTCATTGTGTGGGATGGCACAAACGGCACGTTAGAAGGCGTAGCTACAGAAGACATTGACACAGACACCGCTGCAAGTGGCCCCGTTATCGAACACGGGAAAGTCATTGCTGAGCATGCCCTTGTCAGTGGCAATGCACCCACACCAGCACAGGCCAAGAAATTAAAGTTAGCGGGCGTTTGGCTGAGCTAGCCCGCCGCAAAAAGGAGAAAACCATGACGAATCCAACACAGGATCAAAAACACAGAGCAGCGCGTGAGAATCACAGCAATGCGTTTAACACGTTCTTGAGCCGCGTGTCAAATCTCGGCGGTAATGCGCACAACTTGCTGCACAGCGAACACAGAGCTGAACAGTTAAAGCAAGCTCAAGCTGCATTAACAGAGCTTAAAAATGCGGGCAACGCTTTTGATGAGTTGATGAAGCCCAATGGCAAATCAAAACCGTCGCAGCCTCAGGGCGAGAAGGAGTAAATCAGTATGCTGTATATTGCACAAACACTTAAGACTGTACAGGGTTTCCTAACGCCGCAGCATATTGCGTTGCGGATCTCAAAGCAAAAACCCATCAATCAAACAATACGCAACTGGTTATTTGGCAATGCTGTCCAACACCATTTTGCGCATATCGCTATTTCAGAGTTGCAACAGGTTCTTAATAATGTGCCCGTAGTGCGTCGTGGTACATCTGCATACAATATAGGTAGCGATGGGAAGTCAATGGAGCTGATTGAACCGCAAGGGATTGACATTATTGATGGAATAACTGCAAAAGACTTGAACGACATGAGAATGCTTTCTACATCTTCTATTCAGCAAATAGTTGATCAAAAAACAGATAAAATGATGAAAATAGTCAGTAAATCTGCGGAAGCCTTATGCTCCCAAGCTATCACAGGTCAAATAGCCTACCCAATGAAAACGGATGCAGGCATGGATACGTATGAAGTGAACTTTGGCGATCCAAACAAGCATGTTTCAGGCAAAAAGTGGGATAGCGCTGACATAACCGCGACCAAGGTGTATGACGTCTTAATGGAAATGACTGCCCAAATAGAACAAAATGGATTTGGCTCTAAAGTTGAATTTAAGGCAGGTAAAAAAGCATTTTCGGCATTGCTTGCGATTGCTGAGAAATCAACAAGCAAAGCGATTAAAGTTGAGATTAAGGATAATACCATTTATATCGGAGGGATTGGTGTTACTTTGGAAAATGGTACATATCTTGGCGTGAACAAAGCTATCACTAAAAAAGTGCCTGACCATGAGGTTGTTGCTGTAGACGTTGAGGCTGGACACGGTTTCTGGTGGCTTGCTCTTGATGATCTTAAAGCTGGATTAATTGCATTACCATTTTTCCCTAGCCAAAACCTAAATGATAATCCAAGCCAATTGGAAATTATCGGCCGCTCTAAACCTCTTCCTGGCCCTGTTGTTCCAGCAATTTGTTGGGCCTCCGTTGTAGAGGAACCTGCACCGGCACAGGAGCCTGCTGCATGACACTAGATGAGATCAAAATCTTGGTCTCAGTCGAGGCTGTACAAAACAGTCTCGACAGCCAACTTTTTGAAACCCTGACCTATGATTCACCGCAAAAAGTACCAATAGCGATAGATAAAGCGGCGGCGTGGGCCTACTCAAAGCTTATCCAGGGCAAAGCGCAAAACAACACATTCAATAACGATGAGCTGTCATTGCTCACCGAAGCAATGTGCAAGATGACCATTTATGAGCTGTACAGTCTCTGTGAATTTGAAGGCAGCGCAGAGGAAAAGCGCAAAGACGCCTATGTCATTATGAATGCGCTCCTAGGCATGCAAAGCGATGAACAGCCTGTAAAACGAACCGCAAAAATAAGTGTGAGCAAAGATGCAAATCAATCATTCAACCCTTACCACCCCTTTATCGGCGGACGATAACCCCATTATTGGGCACTATCCGCAACCCGGGCAAATCTACGATGTGCCCACCTTTAACAGCTACTGGGGCGCAATTAATACCATGATGCAAGATGACCAAATTATTGCATCATTGGAGCTGAGAAAAAGCCGCGCGCTAGCCAAGCCCACAAAATGGGTGGGTGATGATAATGCCATTGCGCTTATTAAAAGTGTATTGAGTAACCTAACCTTTACGCAGGACCAAATGGACGGTCTGAGCATGTTAGAACTGGGCTTTAACCCGTGTGAAATCCAGTGGGCCAAATCTGGCAGTGAGTTCTATGTCGAGTCTATTGAAAAGCGTTCACCTGAAAAATTTCGTATTGGTCAACGCGGCCAATTGCTATTTAGTGACAAGAATTTTGGGTTTAACCCCGTGCCAGATAAAAAGGTGATGTTATTCACCAGGAACGCGACACGTGAAGCCCCGTATGGCGAAAGCGTACTAAAAGGGTGTTATCCGCATTGGGCTGCCAAGTGGGAAGCAGACGCACAACTTACCCGGCTGGGCCAAAAATATTCTATACCCTCATTTATTGCACGTACCAACACAGATGATGACGGTGAGTTGGCTCGTATAGGAGCCGCACTTGCGAGGATTGAAAATGGCAATGGAATTGCCGTATCAGGGGTTGAAGAAATCATCATTTTAACGGTGACAGGCAAGCTCGAAGAATTGATTAAAGCCATTGATAAAAAAGACAAAGCAATTTCTAAGGTTATTTCTGGTCAAACGCTTGCCCAGGGCGAAAGCCAATATGGGACTCAAGCGCTTGGTAAGGTCCATGAGAACACCCTAGAAGCGTATGCCATTCAAGATTTAAAACTACTACTAAACCGCTTCAATAGAACGCTGTTTCGCTGGATATTGGAATTAAACGGGCTCGGTCACCTCAATGCAAAGCTCTTATTTGATGATGAAGCCTATAAGGAAAGTCAAAAAGCCCAGTCATCAAAGAGTGAGCCTCTGCATCTCAGCAACCCAGGCACCGGCTTTAACGACCCATCATTAAACCTGTATCTATAACACCATGGATGATTTATTACTCGCCGATGCAGTGCTACTGCAACAAATGATAGACCTAGAGGGGCAATATGCCAGACATAGCGCCCGTATCCTACAAGATGAAATCACCGCTAGGTTTACCAAACGCACACCGCTTGGGCAAACACATGCAAAGGGGTTTGCTCAGCTATACGCTTCAGCCATGACTGTAGCTTGGCTATACGGCCAATATCATGTCTATAAGCAAAGTAAGAGCCCAGACCCCATAGAGCTCAGCAATGATATGTATGAAGTGTCCTTTGGTGAAGCTGAGGAACACTTACGTGCCCAAGTGCCTATCAACAAAGATGACTATGCAAAGCTTGAAGCAAGCCTAAAGTTTAGAGCGTTTACCATTGCGAAAATAGGCCAAGAAAGTGTCATTCAAAAAATTAAAGGCATGTACCAGGCACAGTTAAAAGAAGGCCACAGCGCGCCCCACCTTTTACAAAACCTAAATCAATTGTTAGACGCTGCAGGCGTGACTGAGGCTAACCCCGGATGGCTACACACGCACTATCGTAACAACATGATGGCCGCATACAACGCGGGGCGCTGGGCTCAAATAGAGCAAAATGAACACATTGAGTACTTGATATACAACGCCATCCTGGATGGTCATACAACTGAACTATGCAAAAAGCTGCACGGTACGACTAAGCCAAAAAAAGATCGCTTTTGGAACACGTTTCACCCAACAAATCATCATAATTGTCGATCGATTGTGTCCGCAGCGACCAAAGCACAGCTAAAAAGCCGAAAAATCACAGTTAGTAGCACTAAAACGGCGGATATTTACAAAAATCCAACCGCAAAACGTGAACATCAGTTCAAAGCACACCCTGGCGCTGCATTAAAAACCATCCCTAATTCATTGGCGATTAGAGCGATTCAATACGGTCTAGGCGAGGCTATACTAAAATATACCGCGACGAGTAACCGTGGATTTTTTTCAACCCGAATCGCGGACTTATCAAAATCCAAATTAAGCAAAGCCGCAATCAATCATGCGACGAACCGACGTCCAGAACTAAGCGACCATACAGAATTGGCACAAGCGGCAATTTCAGATGCAGACGAAGCGTGGCTGGCGTTTAGCCCACGTAAAAGCGGAGAGTTTGATGCGTCCATTGTGGTAATAAAGTGGCAAGACGAGAAAATGAAAACAGGCATGGCCGTTGGATTCAGAGCATTTGATGGCGGGCCACGCACGTTTTACACTATGACTAACAATAATTACGAAGGATTAAAGCGTCATGGCGCACAGCAAATATACGTCAAAAGTAAGTAAAGAGTCGTTGAGCATGGCGCTGACGCTGTTGTTAGAGCCTGATAATTGGGCTGATGAGTTAGACGGGCTACTAATGCTGGATAAGTTGTTTGAGCGAAACGAGTTAAGCGAGACTCAGTTAAAACGTTTAAGAGCACAACTAAAAC
Organism: Pseudoalteromonas sp. Of7M-16; assembly: GCF_022347805.1. Classification (NCBI taxonomy): domain Bacteria; kingdom Pseudomonadati; phylum Pseudomonadota; class Gammaproteobacteria; order Alteromonadales; family Pseudoalteromonadaceae; genus Pseudoalteromonas; species Pseudoalteromonas sp. Of7M-16. The sequence goes on from NZ_JAKRFY010000036.1 coordinate 50,797, forward strand.
ATAAAACGCTACTCTATGTTGATCTAGAGGCTCGTCCAGGGGCAAACCACTTTTGGTGGTATCAGCCCTGGGAGCGGAAGCAATAAATATTTTTATAATTCTGATGAAACTTTTACCGCCTCCTTTGACTCGCTTGATTTCTGCATTTCATTAACTAAACCGTCAAGAACTACTCCCAATTCGACAGCTTGTTCCTGGGTTAATCCTGTGCTGCTGTCCATCAGAAATAATGATAGTACCTTTAAATTTGCTCTTATATGATGATTGTGCATTTCAATCTCCTTATTCACCACATACAGCCAATGTACAATGTTGTATATGCAATATTTTGCGTAATATGAAAAAAATTTGAATTTCTATTATGTATTGATATATATTTCACATATTAATAACAAATAAATTGACGATATAGTCGATACGGAAATCAACGAGTGAAGCTACTCACAGCCACGATCTTTAAACAGTTACGTAATTGCAGCGGCAGAACGCAAGGTGAATTAGCGAAGCTGGCTGACGTGAGCTTGCGCACTTATCAAAATTGGGAAAATGGAGATACAACCCCTCCGTTGCACATCTATGTTTTGCTATGTATGAAACTCTCAATAGAGCCAGCTCGTTTGATACCTTCACTGAGCACGTTGAGGCGTGGCGGTGAACAAGCAGGCATTCAAGAAATTGACAAAGTAGAAAATAGAGATTCTGAGTGATATATTCATAACTCCAATAGTTACAGGATGTTGTTATGAAAACTCTGAATAAAAAACAATTAACGACTGTATTTGGTGGCGGTACAATAACACCACCACCGCAGCAAGAAAACGCAAAACAGGACATTTATGAGCTCGCGATTAGAGGGACAATTACACCACCACCAGCCCCTTAGTTATATAAACTTAGCTGTCTTTGCTTTAATCATCGCAACGGGAGTCCATATCTTTCAGGACTCCATTATGTTCCAAACACTGACAATTGGCGCTATAGCGTATATATGCATTACGAAAATTCGTGATATAGATACGTTATCACTTGCCCTTATCTTACTCGCAGCAAGGTTACTTGATTTACCAATGCAAGTACTACCTCAGTATGTTGAAGCACTCTACACAGGATGGGTTATCTATCCCTACAATGCCACATTTAATATAGCCCTGTTAGTAATTTTAACTTTAAGAGTGCCGCTTGTTCATCGTTTAACAGGCCGTACGGATATCACATTTAGACGCCAAGATTTTATGATGATCTTACTGTTACTTTTGGCAACCATCGCAGATGTATTGTTTTTAGGTGAGCACTTTTTAAGGCGTCTCGATGTAATAAACGCAATCTGTACAGAGTGCATATCAAGTGACACTGTTAACTATTATTATGAAAATGCCCGTTGGTTGTACGCGTATCATCCGCAAGTTAAAGCTGCGTTTATGTTCATAGAGCTGTTTGCATTGTATTCAATGACCTTTAAATTTATGCAAGCAGAAAAGAAACAATAAAACTAAACTACTTGAAAAAGCCGACATTTTGTCGGTTTTTTTATGCCCGTTTTCATTGTGGATTTTTCTAAATCCAACTATTGCATTCTATTTTTCCAGTACGCTATGCTGCAAATACGGCGTCGAAACCGTGACCAGAAACAGTACATATTACAATCAGTGAACGCATTGACTACTGCGAACAGCTGCGATACCCTGCTGTGTGTTGGGTGGCGTGAAATAAGGTGTAGCATTGACTACACGCGAATAAACGCGGGCGACTTTCTGGTAGCCTTTCGAACGCCCAACAGCGCTTTTTATTCGAAAAATACCGGAGCACTTATGAAACTTTTCAATTACACTTTATCCATTTTAAAGCTCTACTGTCACCCTATCATTTCGGGAGAGAGTAATGAGTAACAACCCAAACGAATTAGAAGATGCAGAACGTAGAGCGACTAATGTCGCTGCAAGCCTTAACGGAATCTCAAATTTGATTAATGCGCAGCCACTTGATTCAAAAACTCAGGATGAAGTGGCTATTATGTTGATGGTGCTGGGAGAGTATTTGAAGAGAAATGAATAGGCCATCGTGGCCTATTCACTTTCAATTCGAATAACGTTTAAGATCAATCCAATTAGAATAGCCATGTAGGTATATCCTAGTATGGCTTGGCTTGCTGCTATCAATCTAATTTCTTCAATAGGAAGGACATCTCCATACCCTAAAGTTGTCCACGTTACAATCGAAAAATATATGGCTGTTGGAAAGTCTTGAACTGGAGTTTTGTCAACTAACAAGCCAGTGTGATAGTAGAACGCTGCGAATAAGGCTATATTCGACAGTCCAAAAAAGAGTAATGTAAAGAATTCTTTTATAAGGTTAGCCGTATTAACTTTCCCTTTGAGAAAGGTGTAAAACTGAGCTCCAAAAACAACATTGCCCAAGAGTATGCATGTTATAGCTAAGGCTTTTACTGATTGAAATTCTGTCTCCGCGAGTGAGTAAAGAAATTGTAATATCACCATTATTGCCATAACGAATATACTATTACTTTTTAAAGCCACTGCATAAGATATCGTTCCGTTTTTGACATAAAACCATACCTGAATAGCTGAACATATGGTTATGCTAAAGGCTAAAGCAAGATAGTGATCACGCGCAAATATTAAAATGAGCAATGATGGAATAATGGACACAATTGCCACAAAAATAATGTAAACCTTCGAATTCATTTTTTTCCTTAATTAATCCCATGATTTAAAGAGAAATGTATCTGTAGTATGTAGCTCGGCTAATACACAGAGTTTCGCAAATTTGCTCCACAGATAAGGCCTTATTTTCATGCATCTGCTTAGCCATTACAACTGTTGGATCATTCGCACCTATTGGAGGACGGCCACCTAGCTTCCCTCTAGCTCTAGCCGATTTTAATCCAGCATTAGTTCTCTCTTGAATTAATCGCCTTTCAAATTGTGTTAACGCACTAAAAATATTGAATATCAGCTCACCGCTGGCAGTTGTTGTGTCAATAGCACCATCATTAAGTGACTTAAAGAAAACCCCGCGTTCTGTGAGCTCTTGAATAGTATTTACCAAGTGGACCATGGATCTTCCAAGTCTATCAAGCCTCCATACTACCAATGTGTCACCTGGTTGCAGTATTGCAAGGCAAGAGTCTAATCCAGGGCGATTGTCTTTCGCTCCCGATACAACATCTGAATATATATCTGATTCTAAGACACCAAAACTTTTTAAGTCATCAAGTTGCAAAGATAGATCCTGATCCTTTGTGCTGACACGAGCATAGCCGATCTTTTTTCCTTTCTTGGATTCTTGAGTGGGCATAATCTCATTTAGCTCCCTAATTATTGAGATAATAAGACTATGATAGTTGAGATGAGTTTCTAAGACAACTTTTACTAAGATTTGGTACTTCTAAATGTGTTTGGATCAAAGGTCTCATAAAACGCCCGTTTTATGAGATCTTAAAATTAGCTAGTTCAGGTATTCATGGCGGCTATATAGCTCGCGTAGCGCATCATCCAATGCGTGTATCAGCTCTGACTCGCGGTGTTGAAAAACTTTGATCACAGTTCGACGTACATCATTTTCCGTTAAACCATTCGGAGGCTGAGAACCGCTTATATTAATAATTGGGTTCACCTTATATTCTACCGAAACCCCTCTAACATCTTGCTGCTTATCAGGTTTCTTATTTTCTTGTTGCTCTGCTTTATGCCAAACGGCAGGCAACTCTGGCGGTTTTGATGGTGGGTGGAAAATGTCCGGTACCGGATGCTCTGGTTGATTAAATTGAAATTTGAGTATATCAGGGGGACTAAGATCAGGATTGGGAAGCGCCAATGGTTCAGGGGTTGATGCTGATTCACGAAAAGGATCTGTTTTTGAAGTTTCAGGGAGTGGAGAATCGAAAGGATCGTTAATTCTCACAGGCCCAGGCATGTTAAGTACTGTTTCTGGCGGTGTTAAATTCACAGGCGATGGTTGGGATTGCGTTACCTGGAAAGGTTGAACCTCAGGGGCTGTCAGTTGTGGGGCATTA
>NZ_JAKRFY010000037.1:0-60072 GCF_022347805.1 Pseudoalteromonas sp. Of7M-16
CGCAGCGTTGCTGCGAAGTGGAGCGCCATATTAACCGCTTCACTTTTAAAGTCAACAAGAAAATTTAATTTTTCTTAATTAAGCTTTCCGTTTAACTTTAACCTTCACTTTGGTTTGCGTTTTCTCTTGCAGCCCGCCGTGTCAGTGGATGCGCATTATAGGGAGATCCAAATTTGGATCAAGTGTTTTTTTTAAAAAAATGATAAAAACAATAAGACTGTGCATTATACAAACAACACGATGCTGCCATTTACAAAGTTGATCCGTATATGTACTTTTCTTTAACTCACCTATTTTAAGTTTCCATCAATTAAGTCTAAAATACGCCGATTTTTATATTATAGGAACATTGATTCAATGAAGAAATCAATCTTAGCACTTACCTTATTAACGAGCATGAACGCTTTTGCAACGGACAGCGAACAAAGCAACGTCACCTTTTCTCTTACAGCTGGTTATGTGTTTGGTGGTGATACAGTTGGAGAATTAATATATGAAGACAATGACTCGCAAAGCATTAAAGCGGGTCAAGGCTTCATTTTAGGAGCTGGCTTTTTATATGAGTTTAATTCTAAATGGTCACTAGATGTGAGCGCGAATTATCAAAGTGATACAGCTACTGCAAGTAATGGGGATTTGTCTTTCGAACGACTTGCGTTCAATGCAGTACCTTACTACAAAATTAACGACTCTTTTTCAGTAGGCTTAGGTTTAGGCATTCACACTAGTGTGGAATTAAGCAATGATTTTGGTGCTGATGTTGAATTCAGCAACGAAAGCGCTTTTATTAGCAGCGTCCGTTATCATTTTGAAACTATCCCGGCCGACTTAGAGTTTAGACATACTCGTGTTGAATATTCGGTAGACCGTATTGGCAGTTCAAACTACTCCTCGTACGATGCAACAGTTGATGGCAATAACACTGGATTATTATTCCACTGGAAATTCTAGTTAAACCTATTTCCATTTGTCCTACTAATAAGTGGGCATAGAAACAAAAAAGCCGAGCTAGTGCTCGGCTTTTTCGTGTCTTATAAAGACTTACTCTGCAGACTGCGCGTCTTCTTGAACTTCTTCAGTCGCAACTGGGCGATCTAGTAGTTCAATGTAAGCCATTGGCGCATTGTCACCTGCACGGAAGCCACACTTTAGAATACGAGTGTAACCACCTGGACGATCCGCGAAACGAGGACCGATCTCAGAGAACAATTTACCAACTACTTCTTTATCACGCGTGCGAGCAAACGCTAAACGACGGTTTGCTACACTGTCAGTCTTAGCCAGTGTGATTAAAGGCTCAATTACACGGCGCAACTCTTTCGCTTTAGGCAAAGTTGTTTTGATGATTTCGTGCTTCACCAAAGAACCAGCCATATTGCTGAACATCGCTTTGCGATGGCTGCTGTTACGGTTTAATTGACGACCACTCTTACGATGGCGCATGACCCTATCCTTCTAACTAAACTAATATAGTAATCTGATTATTCAGCTAGACTTGCAGGCGGCCAATTTTCTAAGCGCATGCCTAGAGAAAGACCACGAGAAGCTAGCACGTCTTTAATCTCTGTTAGAGATTTCTTACCAAGGTTTGGCGTCTTAAGAAGCTCAACCTCAGTACGCTGTACCAGATCACCGATATATTGAATTTGCTCGGCTTTCAGACAGTTTGCAGAACGTACTGTTAGCTCTAAATCATCAACAGGACGAAGTAGAATCGGATCAAACTCCGGCTTCTCTTCTTTTTCTTCTGGCTCAGAAACATCACGCAAGTCTACAAACGCTTCTAGCTGTTCAGCTAGGATTGTAGATGCACGACGGATCGCTTCTTCAGGATCTAGTGTGCCATTAGTTTCCATATCGATGATTAGTTTATCTAAGTCAGTACGCTGCTCAACACGGGCTGATTCAACCGAGTACGCAATACGCTCAACTGGACTGAATGAAGCATCAAGCAACAGACGACCAATTGGGCGCTCATCGTCATCAGAGGATAAACGACTTGACGCCGGAACATAACCACGACCGCGCTCAACACGGATACGCATACTGATATCGCTATTGTCAGCAGTTAGGTGACAAATAACGTGCTCAGGATTAGCAATTGTTACATCGCCGTCGTGCTGGATGTCAGCCGCAGTCACAGGGCCTACACCAGACTTAGTCAGGGTAAGGAAAACTTCATCTTTACCTTCTAAAGTAACTGCTAAGCCTTTAAGGTTTAACAGAATTTCAATGATGTCTTCTTGTACGCCTTCTTTCGCGCTGTACTCGTGTAATACACCGTCGATCTCTACTTCTGTCACTGCACAACCCGGCATAGACGAAAGAAGAATACGACGTAAAGCATTACCTAAAGTGTGACCAAAGCCACGCTCTAGAGGCTCTAAAACTACTTTAGAACGGGTTGAGTTGATAGCGTCGATATCGACTAATCTTGGTTTTAGGAATTCGGTTACAGAACCCTGCATTTTATCCTCTCTTAACTCTTAACTTTACTTCGAGTAAAGTTCGACGATTAGTTGTTCATTAATGTCCGCAGACAGATCAGAACGCTCAGGTAGGCGCTTGAAAGTACCTTCCATTTTCTTACCGTCAACTTCAATCCAAGTCGGCTTTTCGCGTTGCTCAGCCAACTCTAGAGCAGCGATGATACGCGCTTGTTTCTTAGACTTCTCACGGATTACTACTACATCTTCTGGAGTAATAACGAAAGAAGGAATGTTCACAACACGACCATTAACCATAATCGCTTTGTGGCTTACTAGCTGACGTGCTTCAGCACGTGTGCTCGCAAAACCCATGCGATATACAACATTGTCTAGACGTTGCTCTAGAAGCTGTAACAAGTTTTCACCTGTGTTACCTTTAATGCGAGCAGCTTCTTTATAGTAGTTGCGGAATTGCTTTTCAAGTACACCGTAGATACGACGAACTTTTTGCTTTTCACGTAACTGTAAACCGTAGTCAGATAGACGACCTTTACGTGCGCCGTGCTGACCAGGTGCTGTTTCTAGTTTACACTTAGAGTCAATTGCTCTTACGCCGCTTTTAAGGAACAGGTCAGTACCTTCACGACGACTCAGCTTGAGCTTAGGGCCCAAATATCTTGCCATGTTCTTTCTCCTAACCTATTAATTATACGCGACGTTTCTTCGGTGGACGACAACCATTATGTGGGATTGGCGTCACGTCAGTGATGTTTGTGATACGGAAACCAGCAGCATTCAATGCACGTACAGCAGACTCACGGCCTGGACCTGGACCCTTAATGAATACTTCTAGGTTCTTAAGACCGTACTCTTGTGCAGCAGTACCTGCGCGCTCAGCAGCAACCTGTGCAGCGAACGGAGTAGACTTACGAGAACCACGGAAACCTGAACCACCCGCAGTCGCCCAAGAAAGAGCATTACCTTGACGGTCAGTGATGGTCACAATAGTGTTGTTGAAAGAAGCATGAACGTGAGCCATACCATCAACAACTTGCTTTTTGACCTTTTTACGACGAATTGGTGCTTTTGCCATAACTTACCCCACCTTATTTCTTGATAGGCTTGCGTGGACCCTTACGAGTACGCGCGTTAGTCTTAGTACGTTGACCACGAAGTGGTAACGAACGACGGTGACGTAAGCCACGGAAACAACCAAGGTCCATAAGACGTTTGATGTTTAGTGTTACTTCACGACGAAGATCACCTTCAACAGTGTACTTGCCAACTTCTTCACGAAGGATGTCAAGAGTTTCGTCGTTTAACTCGCCGATTTTAGTAGTTTCAGCGATACCTGTCGCAGCTAAGATAGCCTTAGCGCGAGTTTTACCTACACCATAGATGCTTGTTAAACCGATAACAGCATGCTTATGGTCAGGAACGTTAATGCCTGCGATACGGGCCACTAACATATCTCCTATAAATAAACCTGATTATCATCTTGCTGGAAAGCCCGTATAGGATACCCAACCGACATTCAGGTTTTACCAATGAAACAGGCTAAGTAATTTACTTAGCCTGCACGACTAGATTTCTTAGCCTTGCCTTTGCTTGTGCTTAGGCTCACTGCAGATCACACGTACTACACCAGCACGCTTGATAACTTTACAGTTACGGCAAATTTTCTTAACGGAAGCACGTACTTTCATAACTCAACTCCGTAACAGACCCTATCGGCCGTAGCCTTTAAGGTTTGCTTTTTTCAGCACAGAATCATATTGATGAGACATCAAATGAGTCTGTACTTGTGCCATAAAGTCCATGATAACAACAACGATAATCAAAATTGATGTACCGCCGAAGTAGAATGGCGTTTGCCATGCCATGGTCATAAACTCGGGCACCAGACAGATAAAGGTAATGTACATTGCACCTGCCAATGTCAGGCGTGTCATCACTTTATCAATGTATTTAGACGTCTGCTCACCTGGGCGATAACCTGGAATAAATGCGCCAGATTTTTTCAAATTATCTGCTGTCTCACGCGGGTTAAACACCAACGCTGTGTAGAAGAAGCAGAAGAAAATAATCGCTGCGGCTAGTACCATTGCGTACAGTGGCTGACCTGGGGTCAACACAGCTGATACTGCTTGTAGTGCATCAGCAAGTGGACCTTCACCTTGGCCGAACCAGCTTGCAATTGTACCAGGGAACAGAATGATGCTGCTAGCAAATATTGGTGGAATAACCCCTGCCATGTTAACTTTCAATGGTAAATGCGTACTCTGTGCTGCAAAAACCTGACGGCCTTGCTGGCGTTTAGCATAGTTAACAACGATACGACGTTGACCACGCTCAAAGAACACTACCATATAAGTTACCGCGACAACGATAAACGCAATAAGTGCTAAGATAAAGACATTCAAATCGCCTTGGCGCGCCATTTCTGCTGTCGAACCGATTGCAGACGGCAGGTTAGCTACGATACCAACAAATATCAGTACTGAGATACCGTTACCGATACCACGCTCTGTAATTTGTTCGCCCAGCCACATCAGGAACATAGTACCAGTCACTAAACTCACAACAGCTGTGAAGTAGAAACCGAAACCAGGATTCACAACTAAGCCTTGCATCATGTTTGGCAGGTTAGTTGCGATACCGATCGACTGTATTGTAGCAAGCACGAGCGTGCCGTAACGCGTGTACTGGCTGATTTTCTTACGACCTTGCTCACCCTCTTTTTTCAGCTCTATCATCGCAGGATGTATATGCGTTAATAGCTGCATGATAATTGAGGCTGAGATATAAGGCATAATACCCAGCGCTAGTACAGATGCACGCTCAAGCGCACCACCACTGAACATGTTAAACATGGCAAAGATGGTGCCCTTTTGTTGCTCGAAGAACTCGGCAAGTACAGCGGCGTCAATCCCAGGGATAGGCACGAACGAACCTAAACGGTAAATAATGATGGCACCCAATACAAATAGTAATCGGCGCTTCAACTCCGCAAGCCCACTTTGTGCGCTTTGCATATCTTGACCTGGTTTAGCCATAATGTACTTCCTTAGTCTTCGACCTTGCCTCCGGCAGCTTCGATAGCTTCGCGAGCACCTTTAGACACTCTAATGCCTTTAACAGTAACTGCGCGTGAAACTTCGCCAGATTTAACAACTTTAACGAACTGAATGTTCTTCTTAACGATACCAGCTGCTTGTAGTGTGCTTAGTTCTACCACATCGCCTTCAACCTTCGCGATTTCGAAAAGGTTTACTTCAGCAGATACTAATGATTTGCGTGAAGTGAAGCCAAATTTTGGTAGACGGCGTTGCATAGGCATTTGACCGCCTTCAAAACCAACACGTACTTTACCGCCAGAACGCGATTTTTGACCTTTGTGACCACGACCACCAGTCTTACCTAGACCAGAGCCGATACCACGACCAACACGCTTACCAGCAGTTTTTGAACCTGCAGCAGGAGAAAGTGTATTCAATTGCATCGAATTAGCCCTCAACCTTAACCATGTAAGAAACTTGGTTGATCATACCACGTACTGCTGGCGTATCTTCTAGCTCAACAGTATGGTTGATACGACGTAAACCAAGGCCACGTAATGTAGCTTTATGCTTCGGTAAACGACCGATTGAGCTACGTACTTGTGTTACTTTAACTGTGTTTGCCATGGTTTCTTACCCCAAGATTTCATCTACGCTAAGACCACGTTTCGCAGCGATCTTCTCTGGAGAGTTCATGTTCTCTAGAGCAGAAATTGTTGCGCGAACGATGTTGATCGGGTTAGTAGAACCGTATGCTTTTGAAAGTACGTTCTGTACACCAGCAACTTCTAGTACTGCACGCATCGCACCACCGGCGATGATACCTGTACCTTCAGATGCAGGCTGCATGTACACTTTAGAACCCGCGTGGCGACCCTTGATTGGGTGCTGTAGCGTGTGACCGTTAAGGTCAACATTTACCATGTTACGACGCGCTTTTTCCATTGCTTTTTGAATAGCAGCTGGAACTTCACGTGCTTTACCGTAACCAAAACCTACTTTACCTGCGCCATCACCAACTACAGTTAGTGCAGTGAAGCTAAAGATACGACCACCTTTAACCACTTTAGACACACGGTTTACCGCGATTAGCTTTTCAGCCAAATCAGGCTGTTGTTGCTTTGCTTCTACGTTAGCCATTGTCTACTCCTAGAATTGCAGACCGGCTTCACGCGCTGCATCAGCAAGCGCCTTCACACGGCCGTGATATTTAAAGCCACTGCGGTCAAAAGCAAGTTTTTCGATGCCTTTGTCAGCCGCGCGTTCAGCAACTGCTTTACCAACTGCTTGTGCAGCTTCGATGTTGCCAGTGCCTTTAACTGTTTCAGCAATTGCTTTTTCAACAGTAGAAGCAGCAGCCAGTACAATACCCTCAACGTTTACGATTTGAGCGTATATGTGACGTGGCGTGCGGTGGATAACAAGACGCGTTGTGCCTTGTTCGATAATATTTCTACGAGTGCGCTTAGCACGACGTAGACGAGCTGTTTTCTTATCCATCGTCTTACCTTACTTCTTCTTAGCCTCTTTACGACGCACATGCTCATCAGCGTAACGTACACCTTTACCTTTATAAGGCTCTGGTTCACGGTATGAGCGGATGTTAGCAGCAGTTTGACCAACAAGCTGCTTGTCTGCGCCTTTAACAACGATTTCAGTTTGGCTTGGAGCTTCGATAGTGATACCCGCTGGGATCTCGAAGTTCACTGGGTGTGAGAAGCCAAGAGTTAAGTCTAAAACTTTACCCTTAACTGCAGCACGGTAACCAACACCGACTAGTTGTAGTTTCTTTTCAAAACCTTCGTTAACGCCGATGATCATGTTATTGATCAGAGCGCGTGCAGTACCAGCTTGAGCCCAAGCATTTGCTACTTCACGAGGTGCAGTAGTGATAACGTTGTCGTTAAGAACAACTTCAACTGCGTCGTTAAGAACGCGAGTCAATTCACCATTTTTACCTTTAACTTTGATTTCCTGGCCGTTAATTGCAACTTCAACACCGGCAGGAACAGCAATAGGAGCCTTCGCAATACGAGACATAGTTCCCCTCCGATTAAGCTACAAAGCCAATGATTTCACCACCAACACCAGCGGTACGCGCAGCGCGGTCTGTCATCAGGCCTTTAGAAGTTGATACGATAGCGATACCTAGACCACCCATTACCTTAGGTAATTCGTCACGTCTCTTATAGATACGTAGACCAGGGCGGCTAACACGCTGGATGCTTTCGATAACAGCTTTGCCTTCGAAGTACTTAAGTTCGATTGTCAATTCTGCTTTTACGTCGCCTGATACTGAATAACCAGTGATGAAACCTTCGTTTTTCAGTACGTCAGCAACAGCTACTTTCAGCTTTGAAGTTGGCATCGTTACTGATACCTTCTTCGCAGACTGACCGTTACGGATGCGTGTAAACAAATCCGCGATTGGATCTTGCAAGCTCATGTCTTACTCCCGTGATTCTATTACCAAGAAGCCTTTTTAAGGCCAGGAATTTCACCGCGCATAGCTGCTTCGCGAACTTTAATACGGCTTAAGCCGAACTTGCGAAGGTAACCATGTGGGCGGCCCGTAATGTTACAACGATTACGTTGACGTGAAGGGCTAGAATCACGCGGTAAAGACTGAAGCTTTAATACCGCGTCCCAACGCTCATCATCAGATGTTTTAACATCGCTGATGATAGCTTTAAGTGCAGCACGCTTTTCTGCGTACTGTGCAACTAATTTAGCACGTTTTACGTCACGCGCTTTCATTGAATTCTTTGCCATAACCCTACCCTTACTTTTTGAATGGGAAGTTGAACGCTTCTAATAACGCACGGCCTTCATCATCTGTTTTCGCAGAAGTAGTGATTGTGATATCCATACCGCGAACGCGGTCTACTTTATCATAATCGATTTCTGGGAAGATGATTTGCTCACGTACGCCCATAGAGTAGTTACCGCGACCGTCAAAAGACTTTGCGCTAACACCGCGGAAGTCACGAATACGTGGCATCGCGATTGAGACTAAACGCTCAAGGAAATCCCACATACGCTCACCGCGTAGGGTTACTTTACAGCCAATTGGGTAACCTTCACGGATCTTAAAGCCAGCAACTGATTTGCGTGCTTTAGTCACTAGAGGTTTCTGACCAGAGATTGCTTCTAGATCTGCTACTGCATTTTCTAGAATTTTCTTGTCAGCTAGGGCTTCGCCCACACCCATGTTAAGTGTGATCTTCTCGATCTGAGGGACTTGCATGACAGAGCTGTAACCGAACTTTTCAAAAAGTTCTTTTACTACTTTGTCTTTGTACACTTCATGCAGTTTCGCCATCGTCTACTCCAACTATTAAATAGTTTTGCCAGTAGACTTGAAGAAACGGACTTTTTTACCGTCTTCAAATCTAAAACCAACACGATCTGCTTTGCCAGTTTCGGCATTGAAAATCGCTACATTTGATACGTCGACAGACGCTTCTTTCTCAACAATACCGCCAGCTTGCTGTAGTTGTGGTACAGGCTTCTGGTGTTTCTTGATGATATTTACGCCTTCAACAAATACACGACCAGTTTCAGTTACAACTGAAAGCACTTTACCGCGCTTACCTTTGTCTTTACCGGCTAGTACGATTACTTCGTCATCACGACGGATTTTTGCTGCCATGATCGACTCCTTATAGTACTTCTGGTGCTAGTGAAACGATTTTCATGAACTTGTCGTTACGTAGTTCACGCGTCACAGGGCCGAAGATACGAGTACCAATAGGCTGATGACTATCATTTAAGATAACAGCCGCATTGCTATCGAAACGGATTAAAGAGCCGTCTGGACGACGAACGCCTTTCTTAGTACGCACTACTACTGCGTTTTTAACATCACCTTTCTTCACTTTGCCGCGAGGAATAGCTTCTTTAACAGAAACTTTAATGATGTCACCAACACGCGCGTAGCGACGGTGCGAACCACCAAGGACTTTAATACACTGCACTTTGCGAGCGCCGCTGTTATCAGCAACGTCCAGCTGAGTTTGCATTTGGATCATTGTCTATGCTCCGGTGTAGTTAACATTTACCTAGAATTTGTATAAAAGCTAAGCATTTAGATTAAATTCCACTCAAAAAACGAGGCTTTCGTCTTTCAAGGGCGGGGAATTGTAACAGCAAAGTTCAGGCAAAGATAGTTCAATTTTTAATTAATTTATCAATTTGCTCTGTCTGCCTTCACCGCCCATATACATATGAGGGCGGTGAAATGGAAAACAAGTCTATAGAGTAAATTTTAAACCTTTGTTACAGTTCAAAAAACAACCTAAAAAAGTTTACTTATGCTTTTCAATGTACGTTGCTACTTCGTCTACCGTAGCGAGCCAATAACCATTTTTTGGGTCCTTTAAATACACAATGAGTGCATTGAGCGCTTCTTTATCTACCGTATACATGCCTTTTTCACCGACGTCATGACCTGCCAAAATAATCCACTTGTTGTCTTCTTTAAGCAGATTGAGCATTTCTTTTATTTCAACAAAGCTCATGCCATCCATGCGATTACCAGCAAGCTGGGCAAAGTCTGTGTAGGTGGGGTTATTACCTGTCTCATCAAGCCAAGTTCGGCCTGTTTTAAATAACTCAGCAACTAAGGGCACATAACTTTGAACCTCGATACCTCTACCAACAAATGTATTGCCACAAGGGTAAGCAAATGACTTCGGTGAGACGTTCAGCTGTTGCTTCATAAATTGAGTTGTCGACTCTATGTCTCGCCTTAACCAAGCAAGGTCTACCTGCTCCAACCCTAAGTTGTCTTTTCTAAGCCATGCAAAGTTACCAGTGCAAAGGTGAGAGCTAGTATGGTTGCCTAGCTCATGACCATTCTTCACAGCCGCTTTCCAACCCGCTAACCGCTCCTTCGCAAATTGCGGATTGATATAAAAAGTACCTTTAACACCGTGTCTATCGAGTATGGGAAGGCCAACGTCCACCTGACTACTGCGTGCATCGTCGAAGCTCAATGAAATCGCATAACGAGCACCGTTCGGATAGCTAAAGCCTGTTTGCTCAGAAGCCTTTCCTGCGTTTGCAAAACCATTATTGGATAAAGTTAATAAGGTTACCGCCACTAGTTTACTAAATGTGTTAAATGAGCCCATACCATCTCCATTTTTTCGTTTAAAGTCGCTCACCATGCAGTGTGCGTATCACACCTTTTATCCGCCATGATGAAACAATGAAGGTAATCTTATTTTCTATTTATTAATTACAAACCTCTGATTTAATGGCTTTTATAGATTTAAGAATCAATAAAAGCAGCACTATCTCACAACCCAATACTCTGCTTTAAGCTTGCTTTCTACTTCTCTGATCCCTGTCTAAACAAGTGGGTCAGACTATCTAGCCAATTCACCTGTCTGTTTTGGTTGCTCGCTTTTTCTGGTTGAAACTTGAAAGCCAAGCTTTTTACTGCTTGCTTGGTGTTTAGCTAAAAAGAACTCTTTTGTACAACACAATCCCTTACCCAGCGGGCAATAATCGTCCTCAGCAGTATCAAGAGATAGCACAGCAGCGTCCAAAAGCTTCTCTCTTAAATAGGTAATCTGGGAGCGTATCCATGCTTTTGATACCCAAGTATTAAGCACCGGCCAAATAACCACATAATCACAATTAACTGCCAACGCAAGCCGCTCTGAAGTACGTTCAGCCAAGCTGAGTGTCAATCTAGTTGGCAACAGGCGTACATCAAACGTAGTTTTTTGATATGCTTCGATGCATAGCTCAGGAGAATGGCATATCACTAACTCAACAGGCTTAAGGGACTGCATTTCTAATACTCTTAGCACGCTGTGCAGCTCAGCCATATTTTTTATCGCACACACACAGGTTACTTCAATGACACCTGCAGACCTTGACACACTTTTATCTAACCCTCTGGGTTGATGCGTAAAGAGGTCGTCTTGTGAATATAGTGCATCCAACTTCATCTCAGAACACCTTGGCTAAGCGCTGTTTGCAAATACTCAAGCTAGAATCCAAATCAAAAGGCACAATAACAGTGTACTTTCGATCATAATATTCAAGTGGGGTCGTCAACTGTTGCAGTAAGTCAAGATGCCGCCAGTTGGAGAAGTCAAAGCTAGCTTGACTTATCCAACCTGCATTTAATAAATGTATATTTACACCTAAAACTTGGCGGCAATTCATTATCGTCTACTCACACAAATCTCTATGGCTATAACGTAAAGCAAGTGTGTTTGTTACTTCTCACTTTTTTAAAGGCGAGCTTTCCCTGTTAAATCGGCCAACTCGATTCTACCTGGTCGTCTTCTATCAGGGGAGAGCGCTCTCAATTCCACTTCAGCATCCGACGTTAATTGCAATGGCTCAACATACTCCTGCCACTTGCCGCTATTCAAACGATACTGAATAGGTAGCCCAGGAATAATCGTTGAAGCATGTAGCCTACTGTCGATCACTTTGCTGACAACATTTGGAATACGATAAAACACCCCTAGTCGGTCAAATTTCTCCAACTCTTTGTGTCCGACGGCATGAATGAAGTCTTGCCACTGCAGATCCCTTTGCTTGCGCATTTGCGCAGTTAGGAAACCAGTCGTGTGGTCATACTTCTCACCTGCGTAATTGTAAGGCACTTCCCACGCGGCTCTGTGCCATGCTTTCTCTGCCAATGCCAACAAGCGGGGAAACAACATGTACTCCGCTAAATGGTCTTTGCGGATAACTTCCGACCAAAGATGCCCTTGAATGCCAGTTACTCTAAAACCTTCAGGGAGTGGTTGATGTGTAAACTTGCCATGCTTGTCAACTTGTGTACGATCATCCGCAACGTAGTGCCTACCAATGGTGTCTTTTTTAACTTCCGCATTAGCAGGTAGATTATCTGGCATAAATTCAAAAATTGTTTGGCTGTTAGTCCTTCTTGCTCCCCACTTATAGCCGCTTTCTTTCGGATCTAATTCATATGGAAAATCTAAATAGGTCACATCGGGTGTTGCCAATATAATGTCCCAACCGCGTCTGGCGTGTGCACTCACTACCTTGTGCGCATTTTGTGGCAGCGTCGCCCATACATACGAGGCCACCTTATGTGGCATTTTGTCTTGTCTAGTTTCTGATAGACCATCATTCCACCCCGCCACTTCAATACCTTGTGCAGCAATCATTGCGGCAACACGTTCAATGAAATAGCCAGTAAGCTCTTCCACCTCATGTACATCGTTAGATTTATCCGCAATGAACTGCTTACAGGCTGGAGATTCAACCCATGCACCAGCCGTTTCATCTGCGCCAATATGGTAGATATTGAGGGGAGATCCCGCTTTTTTGTGCTGGTTCGCTACTTCTGTAATCACCTTATCAACAAATGCATAGGTTGACTCCATACACACATTTAACGTGTTGTCATTGTAATGCTGTATGGAGCGATACTCTGTAACGTCCTGTGGATCACTCACTAAATACTGGCGAGCGGCATCATGTTTGCCCTCTTTCGTCAGCGTATAAAAGCGTTTCTCCATCGCCTTTACCGCTGCACGCGAATGACCAGGCATATCCAAAGAAGGAATGATTTCGATGTGATGTTGCTTGGCAAAATTTAAAATCTCTTGGTAATCAGCAACAGAATAGTAACCATCTCTTCCTGTATTTATGGCCGAGCCCAATTGTGGCTGCAAACAGTGTTTATCATCTAAATCAATGCATCTATTTGATGATAGCGCTGTCAATTCAGGTAGATCAGGAATTTCTATGCGCCAACCCTCATCATCAGCCAAATGAAAGTGCAATTTATTGAGTTTGTATGCTGACATTTTACTGAGTAACCTCAATACAAACTCTTTTGAACGAAAGTTACGTGCGACATCCAAGTGCAAACCACGATAACCATACCGGGGTTTATCCTCAACCTTTACTGCTGCGACTTGCATTGTATCCAGCGATAAAAGACTTGCAACAGACTGTAACCCATAAAATGCGCCCGCACTGTCCTGAGCGTTAATTTGTATTTTGCCTTTTCGGGTACTCAGCTGGTAAGCACCGGCATGGCCTTGTGGCTTTCCGCTTACCGTGATAGACACGGCAATACCATTGTGAGTTTGTTTTACACCTAATGAATCTAACCGCTGTAAAGCTGCTGCAATATCGCCATATTCCAGTCCGGTTAAATGCAACTTAATCCCTTTACTCAAACTAAGCGGCGTATCTCTTTTAAACACTTCTATAGCTTCTGGGGTAGGAACGATAGCGTGCTGTACAGAATCAAGCGCATAACCCTTAACATCATATTTATCAAACAGGGCGGCGGATGTATATTTTGCATAATGGTCATCTGGGTGAGATTGCATAACACTGTTCTTTGCACTAACAGCCGCATATGGCTTTATCTCTAAACCCGTATCTGACTCAATGTACGATTGCGTGCTTTTGATGACTTTTGGCAGCAACCCTTGCGCAGTTAGAATATAATTGGGCATCAACTCACCTTCATTCAATAGTGAGCTGGCAACCCAAAATTCAATCACTTGACTCTTGCCTGCTTTGAACCCTGTGAAGTTACTACTGGGTGCAATATGATTAAGGTCACCATTAAAATGGCTTAGGGTCAGTTGCTTACTTTCACTGTGGGTTGCAGGATAGACTTGGCTGTACAGAATTTTCCAGCCATTCACATTCGCTGTAACGGGGCTCGTTATCTCAATTTGCGCGTGGTAGCAAAATTCGGCATTTGACCCGGGGCATTGCTCCGGCATGTTACTCAATAGACGATATTTCACATCTAGCGTATCGGCAAGTTGGTTAAGCTGTTGTTGATTAATGTTCTCTAGGCCTGTATTAGCCCACACAGGGCTAACCATTACCATGGTTGGCAGTAGCACAGCCAAAATACGATCCGTTAATGCTCTTTTATTTACATGCATATATCCGATCCTGCTTCTTCATTTATCATTAAAACATCTAATTGGTTAAAAATTAGCTAAAACAACTCAATCTAGAGCTTTTATGAAGCTGTTTCAATTTCGAAACATTCATAGTACAAGGAATAATTTAGTAAATGACAACAGCAAAAAATGCTCGACGCTATGGGCACTATATAGCCAGTTTGAAAAAGCGGATGGGTGTATATGATTCAACACAATGGCACTTACGACAGCGGTACAATCAGTACACTGGGTAAAAAATACATACTAGTGCCTATATTACTACATTCGTTCACGTCAAAGATTTCAACTCACGAGTAAAAGATATGTCTGAAAAAATTGATTTGCGCCGCGCTTTTTGAACCTTAAACTCTATCAGCAAGTATCATAGGGGGCCAAGTAAATTACTAAGATGTAAACCGTTTAAAAAGACACCGTTTTATTAATGAAAATTCAGAAATTCTCAGCAAGATAATTTAAAACTCACGCTCAACTCGTGTGGTAGCCAAAAAGCCACGCCAGTAGCGTGGTGGAGACTAAAATCTGTTTTTTTTAAATAGGAGTCTGTCGTATATTGCAGATGATTTAATGTATAAAGCATCACTGTCAACATGACTTTTATTCATTTTATACACCTGCTTTCGCTAGGAATTTAGCTCAAGCGACTTCAATGGCATGTTCTAACACCTGTTTTGCCAGCTCAATATCATTGTCGTATATCAATCGTCCATCTTTGATCACCAGTACCCTTTCACATAATGTCGAGATATCATCCACAGTGTCACTTGATACCAATACAGTTAATTTATCTTCTTTAGCCAACTGCTTTAGACAACGCATGACTTCACGTTGAGATAAATAATCGAGCCCCAAAGTGAGTTCATCCAAAAATAGCAGATCCGGACCATGTAATAGCGCTGCAATTAATTCCATTTTCAAGCGCTCAGCCCCGGACAGGCGACGCACCTGAATATCAAGCAAGTGTGAAACTCGAAAAAACTCAGTCAAATAGGACAACCTCTGCCGATATATGGGTAATGGGATCTCATAAATACTCTGGCACAGATTGAAACTATCGATAGCAGGTAAATCAGGCCAAAGTTGGTAACTTTGACCAGTTAAAAAAGAACAGCGCTTTTTGAAAGTGGCGGTTTGCGCACAAGGCGTATTACCGAATATTTTTATATGACCGCGTGTTGGATGTAAGATACCTGACAGCATCTTCATGGTCGTGGTTTTCCCAGCCCCATTCTCGCCAACAACAGCGACCATCTGTCCACGTTCAATGTCAAACGACATATCTTTTATCGCTTCTTTGTATTCAACTTCTCGATGGAATAGCTGTTTCAGTGAGGCAGAAAGACCCTGTGGCTTTTTAAAGTACTGGTAAGTTTTACTGACGCACTCAACTTGTATGACTTTCATCACACAACCTCCAGCGATATCGCCGTTGAGGTATTCAGTGCATATTTTCGATTGCATGGTAAACCAATTAAATCTAACAAGTCAGGGCCCGTGAACATGGTCTTTTAAGTTTTCTGAGTTGAGAATATGAGTAATAGAATTAAACGACCTGTGTGTATTTTTCAATCAAAAATATCACATGTACATAGCACTATTTACAATTACTGGATGAGAAAAAGTTTTATGTGCTAAATAATAGATATTTAAATATATGGCTACCCTAAACATATGCAAAATAGGGAATAATAAATTTATACTAAAGGATGGTTTACAATATGAAAAAGAGAGTTTGAGGAGTAAAAAACCCGAATTGTAAAGTGCCGAATCCTTCACAACATGCAAAAAAATCGACTCTTCAAGTCTCGGGCTCACAGTGCAAGAGGGTGGGTGCATATTGTGGACTTGCCACACTATATGCACCTGAAACCGCTTAGCCTCCGAATAAACCTTTAAACTTATCTTTGAGTTTGTCTTTAATGGTATCTTTTGCCTTGTCTTTGGCAGCACTGCTGAAATCTAAGCTGGTCTCGACTTGATGAAATGGGCCTTTAATTCTAGCTGGTATCTTAAAGCCAGTGCTTTTATCTCGGCTACTTTGCCCCTCTATAGTATCGACAATTCCAGTTACTAAACGGTAGTCCACAAAGGTTTTTGGTAGATCGACCACACCCGACCCAGTGATACGAATAAGTGGACTTGCCAGTAGGAGGTCTCTGTTTGTACCAATCCCTTTTGCAAACGTAAAGCTGCCCGTCAAAGCAGAGAAGTCCGTTTTTTGTTGTGGATCAAAATCTGCATTGATCCCTTCTGATAAACCAGAAAAATTACCTTTAAGCATTTCTTGGCCTTTGCGCACCATCTCCGCCAAGTTAGCACCTTTTACACCCCCATCCTTAAACTCAAAAGCCAATTTTCCTGCTAACTGAGAGATAAATTGCTTTTGACTGACACCAAGCGTACTTAATTGCCAATTGAGACTGCCTTTACCCAGTACTTTGTCAAAACCAATCGCATCGGTTAGTAATGGTTCTGCGTTAATCCCATTAAGTGCAAAGTCTGTATCGATTTGATACGGAGTCGCTGCTGCATTTACCTCCACTTTGCCTTTTCCTGTTCCGTTATAAGCATTGAAACTATCCAGTGATAACACAGCCTGACCCTTATCCAGTTTCACTGACAATTGGTTCTTTCCAAGTGTGATTTTGCGTGCTTGGAGGCCTGTAGATCGTACTACAATATCCGCATCTAACATGTTCAGCGCCGACAAGTCTATCTTAGTGTCATCCCACACAATCGGTGTTGCGGCGACCTCTTCTTCTGGCTTTGTAGGTTGTGTTGTGTTCACAGGATCAGGTAGATAAGGATTTAAATTCAACATTCCTAAATCCACATTGGCCGCAACAGACAAACGCTCACCAAGGTTGACTTGCGCATTACCTTTGATAGCCAATTCATCTAATTTTGCGCTAAAGCTTTCCAAGCTAAATACATTATTGGAAAATGTCATCGCCCCGGTAACTTCAAACTGATTAAACGCATTGTCTTTGGCGTCTAATACAACATTTTGCCATTTCGTCAATGACTTCACTGAGCTACCCGAAACAGCCAATTCACCCTCAAAGACACTCCCCTGTTTTAAAACGCCACCATTGAAATCTACATTCACTAAATCGTTGCGTAACTGTTTGGTAAATTTAAAATCTTCACTTTGAATAGCTTTAGCAGGGGTATCAACATTGAGCGCTAAATCAAAACGCTGTTTTTGAAATGTTACTTGCCCTTCGATCATAAGCGGTTGGTATAGAGAAGGGAGTACGACACTCAAGGCTAAATCGGTGAGCTGTTCATTGGTGCCCGCCTGAGCGTCGGCATACGTGATAGTACCGCCATAAATTGCGACCTCGCCTAAAGCAATATCGAATCCACTTGGCAATGTAACCGGACCAGATTGAGCCTCAGTCGCAGTCGATTCGGGCGTTTGAGATTGTGCCACCGGATCAAATAGCTGCCAATTTGGGCGCCCCTGTGCATCGACCTCCAATAATATCTGGGGGTTTTGAATTACAAAGCGTTCCAGTTGAAACTCACCTGATAGTAAAGAAAACCAAGGAACATGAACTGCAAGCTGGTCCATTTTAAGCATATGTGGCGCACTACCCGAGGGCATGTTGTCAAACGCCACTTGATTTAGCGTAATGTTCAGCTCAGGTAATATAGATAGCTCACTGTCGCCTGAAATGGTTAATTTCCGCCCTGTGGTTTTTTCAACTTGCGACGTGATCTGAGACACTATCGTTTCTGTTGGAATTAACATGGGCGCTAATATGATCAACGCTATCGTCAATACTATGAGACCCACAACACCTTTTAAAATCGCCTTCATCGATCATCCTTACACAGAAATAATTTTCTATTCACTATCATAGCGAGGCTGATAAAAAACCACAAAAGAAGCGCATAGGCGAATGGGGAAAAATGACAAAAAAGTTTTACAAAACGACCCAAAGTTCTCTTGCCACATATTCTAAACCTTTATAACCAATTGCTTTAATTAGTTAAAACAAAATCCGTTCTCACCCAAACTATTAGCTAATTACACTTAATTTAAAGTTCACAAATAGCATTATATTGCACGACAATCATCGAGAAGAAGCTAGCAAAACGAAGCGCATAAAAAAGGCGGAATAAGGTTCGCTGAAAAAAAGACCACAAACCGCGTTGCAACTGCGCTAGAACTCGGTATGATCCTCGCCCTTGCCAGTTTATCGATACGTTCGCTAAACTGAGTAGTCTAGATTTTAACCTAACCTTGGAGTATCCACGCAGCATGAAAAAGTTGCTCATTTCACCGTCAAATATGGCTTTGGGCGAACAAGAAAGTCAGATTTACCAAAACATCTTAAAACAATCTACTGAGATCAGCTTAAACCTGATGGCGGTTAAAGTAGAAAATCACCCAGAAGACTTTCTGGGCTGGTGTTATGAGTTACTCGACGTGGCTAAAAACCGCATTAATTTTGATCTGCTGGACGACCACCAGCTTCCAACTGTAAAAAAACTCCAAGATATGCTGATCTCAGCAATCAGCTTCCTGCAAGTCAAAACGTTGCGGATCGCGCCTTGGCCAGTGGTGAGTGACTTCATTGCCCAGCGCAGTGATGTGTTGGTGCTTGATGAGCAGTTAAAGCTCATGGATTACATTGCAACACTACGTGATGACAAATTACAAGACATGATCGTTGAAGATCGCTTAGCTTTTGCAGGTAAACACACAGCGAAACACGATACCAGTGTATATCAATTTGATGTTGAGTGGTTTGCATCAACAAAAAGTGCAAAAGGCTTTCATCAGCAATTTGCCGATTTGCCTGGCGCTTTTGACGAAGCACTCGCTCATATCCCATTAGAAGGTCCAGTCACACTTGAAAATTATCAAGGGTTTACAATCGCATTTCTAAGTGCCTTTAATGGCAGCGATGAAAAGCCAACCCTTGCCCCTGCGACACGCCTACTCGCCATGCGTCGCCCTGATGTGTTTACACCGATCACCAACAATCGCCTCGACGCACTGTGCCAAGCTTTGGGCGTCACACGTTTAAACAATCGTGATTTCGAGCGCTATTGGCAAGATATCGTGCAAGCAATCGCTAAAATGCCCTGGTTTGCGATGGCCAGTGGTACCAATGAACTCGAGTCGAAGCTTGCAGAGGTGAAAGCACTACTGCCAATCTTCTTCTATTATGCTGATGAAGACACAAAAACGTCTTCTAACTACTATAAATTACTGCACAAACCCAAACGCACCACAACTTCATCTGGTAGCAAATCTGTGCGTCGCAGCAAAGAGTCTGCCGCAACATTAGTTGACAGAGCACTCAGTGATGAGTCAATGCCTGAGCATATTCGCTCTAAACGCGACTCTATCATCGCTGAGGTAGAAAAAGGTAGAAGTGTAGATGAAACTATCCAGCTAATGCGTACCATATTTGGCTAATACAGGGGACATAGCCTGCATAATAACAGTGCAGGCTATGTTATTGCGCACCAAGGATGTGCACACGACATAACCTTTCCTACCACCAGCGCCATCAGTGCTTTGGTTTATCACCATTAATTTCAACTACCTAATAAACATTCACTCAGTCGTATTTAGGTTGGCGCAGAGCTTGCGATGCTTTGTTCACCATTGAATACAGGATTAAACAATTCTCTCAATGGTACTCGTATTAGAAAATGATTTATTCTGTGCCATATAGGAACCATTATGACAAACAAAGCTTCTTTCTTATTGGGTGCGTGCTTAGTGTTACTTTCTAGCAACGCCCTAGCTGCCAGTGGCCATACCGTTTCAGCCAATGCTGCTGCTAGCTCAAATTATTTTTGGCGTGGGATCACGCAATCTGATGATGGCGCGGCTGTTTCTGGTGGCCTCGATTACAGCAATGACTCCGGTTTTTACCTTGGAACTTGGGCGTCTAATGTAGACTTTGGTGAGACTTCCAGCACCAGCTACGAGCTCGATTTTTACTTGGGATTTAGCGGAGAGATCAAAGCGCTAAGTTATGATATTGGCTATATTCACTATGCTTACCCAGATGCTGCGGGCGATATTGACTTTGGTGAGGTTTATACTTCACTCGGCTGGCGTAATCTCAGTTTTAAAGCCAGTTATTTAACCCATGCCCAGTCAGGTAGCAGCACCGAAGAAGATATGCTTTATCTTGAACTCAATGCCACATTTCCGGTATTCAAAAGCGCTGAGCTTGGATTGCATGTCGGCAACTCACGGGGAGATACGGTCATGGAATGGACAGGAGAAGACGACAGCTATATGGATTATGGAGTCAACCTGAGTAAAGATGGTTACACATTTGGCCTAGTCAAAACTGACCTCGACGCCGATGACGATCTTAAAGTTTATGTAAGTTACGCTGTCGACTTCGATTTGTAAATTGATTTTTGCTGCAACTCAAAGGGCCAAACGGCCCTTTTTTGAGTACTTATAAAGTATATTCCACCGCCGCGCTGACTCTTTTGGCTTTTTCAACGGCCTGTTCAATGTGGGTATCCCTTGCTAATGCAACGCCCATACGCCTAACTCCCTGAACCTCAGGCTTACCAAAAAGCCGTAAGTCGGTGTTTGGCTCTGCCAACGCTTGAATTAAATTGCCAAACTGCAATTGTTTAGATTCACCTTCTACCAAAATGACACTGGACGCTGACGGACCGTGAAAGTGAATATTCGGGATAGGAAGTCCCAAGACTGCCCGTGCATGCAGGGCAAACTCACTCAAATCCTGTGATATTAACGTGACCATGCCGGTATCATGGGGCCGTGGCGAAACCTCACTGAAATACACATCATCTCCTTTGATAAACAGTTCAACACCAAATAACCCCCGACCACCGAGCGCTTCTGTGATTTTGCACGCAATTTCTTTGCTGCGCGCAAGCGCAACTTCGCTCATTGCCTGAGGTTGCCAACTCTGTTGATAATCGCCACCTGCTTGCACATGACCTATTGGCGCACAAAAGCTGGTCCCCTGAATATGGCGGATCGTCAACAGTGTGATTTCATAATCAAAATCAACAAACCCTTCAACAATAACGCGTCCTTGACCGGCTCTGCCGCCTTGTTGTGCGTATGTCCATGCCGCGTCAATATCGGCATCAGTTTTCACCACGCTCTGCCCTTTCCCAGATGAACTCATGATCGGTTTCACGACACATGGCATACCAATTTGGTGAATAGCAGCTGTAAAATCAGCTAAATTATCAACAAACTGATATGGGGATGTCGCCAAGCCAAGCTCCTCAGCTGCAAGTCGACGGATCCCTTCTCGGTTCATGGTCAATTGCGTTGCTTTAGCAGTGGGTACCACCGTAAACCCTTCACCTTCGAGCTCAACTAAGGTATCCGTTGCTATCGCTTCTATTTCAGGCACTATGTAGTCTGGCTGCTCTGCACGGATGATTGCTGCCAACTTATCACCATCAAGCATCGACAAGGTGTAACTCCTGTCCGCGACTTGCATCGCTGGCGCATTGTCATAGCGATCTAAGACAATGACTTCGGCACCGAGCCGCTTAAACTCAATCACCGTTTCTTTGCCAAGCTCCCCGCCGCCGCAAAACAATACTTTACACGCAGTGCTACTAAAAGGGGTTCCTAATGACTTAGTTTTCATACGTTTTCCTGATATCCGTAAATTCACCTCAATAGCCTAAGCTCAGGCTGCGTATCGAGTCCAGCAAATTATCTTCCATGCGGTAAAAACGGCGAAATGAAGTTAAATGCGTTTTTGCACCTGGCTACACAACCGCACCCCATCTCCTAATTGCAACGCCAGTGTATCTGTAACATTGAGCTCCCCCACACCTTGCGGTGTGCCAGTCATCACGATATCTCCTGGCTGTAATGTGAAGTAGCGACAGATCTCTTGTAACAGCAGGGGCAACTTAAAAATCATGTTGTCAGTCTCCCCTAATTGTTTCAGTTGGTCGTTTTGCCAAAATTGAAATTGCCATGGCAATTTCAGTTCATCTTCAGTGACTGGCATAAATGGAGTTAAACTGGCGCTGCCATCAAATGCTTTTGCACGCTCCCAAGGGTGACCCTGACGCTTTAACTGCGATTGCAGATCTCGCAAAGTTAAGTCTAAACCCAGCCCAATTCCAGCAATATGTGTGAGCGGATCTGTGCTGTTAACATCTAATGTCTTACCAACCAATAAGACAAGTTCAGCTTCATAGTGGTGCTTACCAAGCTGCTCGTTTATCGTAAATGCTGGGGTAAAGTCGCAAAATGCACTGGCTGGCTTGATAAATAATAGAGGAGATTCAGGTACAGGATTATTGAGTTCTTTTGCATGCGCAACATAGTTACGCCCTATACATACCGCTTTTCCTACTGGAAGTTGTACAGTCTCTCCAGAAACCCATTTGTGTTGATACATGGCTTTTATCCTTCACTATCAAATACATCACGCATAATTGTACCTAAGCATATGAGTAAATCAGAGCTTGCTGTTATTATAGCCAGTATACACACACGTTATTATGCTCACCTCACTGAACAGGTAGTAAACATATTTTGCCACTGTTATGGAAACTTTATGTTAACCATGGTACACAACAAGTTGAAACCTTTATAATCACAAGTTATAAAAAGCTCACAGCAAGTAACTAGGAACCACAAGCATGAAAGCCCATGACAATATCCCATTGACTGATTTTGTTGAGTATCCTCTACAAGAAATGCAACAAAGAGCAGACGACAACTTCGAGTTAATGCAGCGCAGACATACCATTCGTAGTTTTAGTGACCGCCCTGTGCCAAAAGAAATCATTGAAACCTGTATCAAAACAGCTGGACTTGCGCCAAGTGGGGCCAACCACCAACCGTGGCACTTTGTAGCAATTCACAGCAGTGATGTGAAAAAACAAATCCGTGAAGCTGCGGAGCAACTAGAGCGCTCATTCTATGAAGGCCGCGCTGGCGATGAGTGGTTAGACGCATTGAAGCCTCTTGGCACTGACGCGCAAAAACCTTATTTAGAGCACGCCCCTTGGCTTATTGCGATTTTCACGCAAAAAAAAGGCGGGATCCACGCGGATGACAAAAACACCAATTACTATGTACATGAGTCAGTTGGAATTGCCACGGGCTTTTTGATCCAAGCTTTGCACAATGCAGGCCTCGCCACTTTGACACACACGCCAAAACCAATGAGCTTTTTAACTGAAATTTGTCAACGTGACAAAGATAATGAGCGCCCGTACATGCTACTGATAGCCGGTTACCCTGCCGATGATGCCACAGTACCAGAGCATGCACTGGTTAAAAAGTCACTGGATGAGATCGCTTCATTCATTTAATAGTCAAGATGAGGTACTGGAGGAAACGGCCAGTATCTCTCCCGCTTTTAATCCAGATAACACCACCACCTTGTCATTCAGTTGTCGCCCTAATCGAATTAACCGTCTTTGTTTTATTCCCTGTTCCACAACATATACCATACTCAATTGCCCAGTTTGATAGACGAGCTGACGTGGCACCACAACCCTCGATACAGGTGCTGTTGGTAGCGTGATTTGCGCATACATGCCCGGCTTTGCGCCCTTTGGAGGCGTGATGTCTAATTTTATTTCAAACTGCCTAGCGAGACTATCTGCCACTGGGACAATTTCACTTACGTGGCCCATCACGGACTTATCTAGCGCATCTAACTTCACTTGTAATGGATCACCGACACTCAGCTGACCTGCCAAGTTCGAGCGCACTGCACCACTAATTTGTAAACTCGCAGGGTTGAATATTTCTACAATCGGAACTCCAGGACTGAGCATAACACCGGGTTCTTGTAATCGCTCTACAACTAAACCCGCTATAGGCGCATGTAGCTGAGTATAACTCAAGGCCACTTGTGCACCATTTAACTGCTCACTCAGTGCCAGATGACGCGCCTCCAATTCATCAACCTTGCTTTGCCACTCATCAACTATATTTTTTGCAATAAGGCCCTTTGTAAATAGAGCTTCACTGCGCGTCAGTTGCTTTTGTGCTTGCAGCAATTGAGCTGTATTGGCTTTACTTTGCGCTTTGATCTCTTGCAATGCCGCGCGCAGTTCAGCGCCGTCCAATGTCGCCAATAATTGGCCTTTTTGAACTAGCTGACCAGCCCGGACTTCCAGCGTTTCTAATTGTGCTAAGATCCGACTCGCAACGAGGGTATTTTCACGCGCAACCACTGTCGCACTGACAATATCACCCGATGCCACTGGTTGTGCTTGCACAAGATATTGCTCCCCTTGATATGGCCCAGGTTTGGCTCGCAGCTGGGGCTCGCGCTTTTTGTCAAATACACCGGAAAAGGCGGCCAATAGAATACCTAGGGCTGCAAACGCACCCAACGCGACCCACTTTTTATTCACTAAGTGCATTTGATTTCCCCTGCTGAAAGTTGTCCGAAAATACCAAGAAATAAACCACTGGCACCACCACCAGTGACAGCAATGTTGACGCCAACGTACCGAATATAATAGCCAGAGCCAATCCGCTAAATACGGGATCTAAGATGATCACCAAGTTCCCAAGCATGGTCGTTCCAGCAGTTAGCAAGACTGGTCGCATACGCACTTCGCCCGCTTGGTAAAGCGCTTCTTTAATCGCCACTCCTTGCGCACGTTGTTGATTAACGTATTCCACTAAAATCAAGCTGTTTCGTACCACTATCCCGGCCAAAGCGATCATCCCAATCATAGCCGTAGCAGTGAATAAAATGGGCTCTGGCGCATCGGCAATGGTGCGTTCACCAAACTGATTCAACAACCAAAAACCGGGCATGATCCCAATCATTGTCAAAGGGATAGCCGACATAATAATTCCAGCCAAAGCACTCGACGCGGTTTGCCAACGTAAGATCACAAATATGGCCGTAAGAGCAAAAGCAAAACCAAGCCCCATATCACGAAAGACATCTACAGTAATACGCCACTCCCCCTCTCCAGAAAAGCGGTATTCTGTACCCTGTGGTAATTGCCAGCCCATGCCGGACCCACTATTGATAAATGTACGTTCCTGCCAATTTCGCTCCTCCAACCCTGCTGCTCTATTTTCATCACTGACAATATCTGCGATAACAGATGCGGGCGTGCGGCCGTTCAGTTCAGCCGTGATATAAATGACTTCCTTTAAGTCTTTTCGATAAATTGCTTGCTCTACAGACCCCAACTGCCACTTTCCTAATTCTCCCAATGGCACCAATGGCTTGGCGGCATCTTCAAGCGATTGATCAGACGCACTTTTAGCAAGCTCAGCGCGGCCACGTAGTTGCAGGGCATTAAGCATTGGCCACTGGTTTCGTTCAATAAAAGGCAATTGCAATTCAATTTCTAATGGCGTGGCTTCAGAAGGCACATGCAATGTGCCAGCAACTAGGCCTCCACTGGCTATTTGTAACGTTTGATTGACGTCCTGAGTGGCAATACCAGATAAAGCGGCTTTACTTTTATCCAGTATAAATCGTTGACGAGTCGCTTGAGGCTCCAAACTTGAATCAACTTCTACGACGTGTGCTTCTTGTGCCAGTCTACTTGCCAATATTCTTGCAGCTTGTTCATGAGTCGCTCTGCCTGTAAACATATCTGAGGCATATACTTCTGCAACCAAGGTCGACATCACTGGGGGGCCAGGTGGCACCTCAACGACTTTAATTTTGATGCCGTGAGTCGCGAGAGATGACAGTAATTTTCGCATCCTTAGCACCACAGCATGAGATTGGTGAACACGTTGTCGCTTATCAACCAATAGCACACGAAGTTCCGCAAAATGACTGCCATGTCGCTGATAATACCCTCGCACCATGCCATTAAAGTCAACACTAGAGGGCTGCCCGATATAGGCCGCGATAGACGACACCTCTTGTAGCTGCCAAATTACCTCTTGAATACGCTGAACCTTCGCAGCAGTTGCTTCTAAACTGCTCCCCCTCGGCATATCGAGTACCACTTGTACTTCATTCTTGTTATCGAAAGGCAAGAGCTTTAGTGGTACGGCACGCAGCAAGGGCAAACAAGCACTAATGACAAAAAGCACCAGTATAGTCCACAAGAGCCATTTGGCTTTTTTTGGCTGCGAGAACAAGGCTGTTAGTACTTTCCTATACCAACCCTGCGTGCTTTTTGGCGTTGTATGTGTGTTTTTAATTAGCAATTTGCTACCCAGCCAAGGCGTAATAAATAGAGCCACTAAAGTGGACACAATCACGCTGACGGGAATATTAAATGCCATTGGCGCCATGTAGGGGCCCATCATACCGGTAATAAATGCCAGTGGAATAAATGACACAATGATGGTCAGTGTCGAAGTTAATAACGGCACTTTAACTTCAAGCATCGCTGAGGTAATAGCTTTGGTTTGTTTAGCGTGGCTTTGACTAGGCCCTAGGCGACGCAAAAAGCGTGTCATATTGTCTACGCCAGTTATGGGGTCGTCCACCAATAGACCGAGTGCTAAGATCAAAGCAAATAACGTAACCCGATTAATGGTATAGCCAAATGCATATCCTAAAATCAGCGTTATGCCGTAGCAGATAGGGATCGCCAAACCAATCACCAAAGCCTGACGCCAACCCAAAAAGACGCCGACAAATATCACCACAGTTACTATGGCAAAAGCCAAGCTCGCGGTCAGGTCATTTACTTTTTCATCTGCGGTTTCGCCATAGTTACGCAGTACATGGTAGTGCACACCTTCTGGTAGTAACTCTCTGCCCAACTTGTCCATCATTGCAAGACTTTGCTTGGCAACTGTCACTGCATTACTACCGCGCTGTTTGGCCACACTTAACGTTACCATTGGCAAGTTGCGTCGCTTTTCATCTAAGGTTAACCATTGATAATGCAGTGGCTCACTCGGACCATCTTGCACCTTGGCAACATCGCTTAGATAAATCTGCCTGTCATTAACCACATTGACAACCAACTTTCCGAGCTCAGCGGACGTACGTAATACATCACCTGCTTGCAATTGCCATTGCAGATCACCGACGACATAGCTGCCAACGGTCTGCAACTGATTCGCATGTTGGATAGCTCTCAGTACATCTAGCGGCGTAGTATGATGAGCCGCTAACGAACTTGCATTGAGTTCGACCTGAATTTGTCGCTGCCGCCCAGCTAATACCGTCACCTCACTGGTATCGGCAATCGTTTGCAGCTGTATCGAGACTTCCTGCGCGATACGAGTCAACTCGAAGTCACTATAACGACTCGGGTCTTCGCTATATAAGCCCAACATCAAGATCGCTACGTCATCTACTTCTACAGGCTTTATTTGCCACTTTTCAACAACGTGAGGCATGCGATCTTCATTGGCATACAGTTTTGTGTAGGTGTTGAGAATCGCTCGCTCGCGATCTTCGCCAACTTCAAAGCGCAATGTAACGGCAGCTTTGCCCGACACAGTCGTAGAATAGACATGCTCAACACCTGGAATTTGCCACAATAACTTTTCCAAGGGCTCAGTAACCAAACGTGTCACCTCAGGGGCCGCAATGTTTGGTACATCAACGTGAATATCTAAAATAGGCACGACTATTTGCGGCTCTTCCTCACGCGCAGTTTGATGTAACGCTAACAGCCCCAATACAATGCTCACCACTAGAATAAACAGAGGTATGCGACTGCTTAATAACAGTGTCATTACTCTAGCAAACATTAGCTAGACTCCCCATCTACTTGAGGCTGACAAAACAGTTGATACAACTGGGCCAAAATCGCAGTGACCTTATCATCAATGATGCGATAATAAATGACCTGCCCATCACGACGCGTCGCAACGACATTGGCTTTGCGCAGCCCAGCTAGGTGCTGTGACAAAGCTGATTGCGCCAAGGGCACCTGAGCATTTAACTCGCTAACGCTCATTTCTTGTTGCAATAAACTACACAATATCATCAAGCGATTTTTGTTGGCCATAAGCTTTAGCAAAGCCTCTGCATTCTCGGCACTTTTCGCCATATCTTGAACTTTCAATATCACGTCCAAACAATTTCTGTATGCCGAGATTATAGACACATACATTAGAAAGATCTAATATTAGTAAATTCTAATATAAAAGGTCATGAAATATGTTTCAACCTACTAAAGATCTGGTCACGGCCGTTAGAGCCAAGCAAAATTGTGTCGACGGTAAACAGGCAAAACAAGAGATCACAGTTAATCAGGGGCTCCTTATTGATGTTAGGGAAGCATCTGAATATCAAACAGGTGCTCCAAAAACAGCGATTCACATCTCTAGAGGTTTACTGGAATTTAAACTACCTGAACTAGCGCCAGACCCAAAAACGGCGATTTACTTGTACTGTGCCTCTGGCGGCAGAGCAGTGCTTGCTGCCGAACAGTTAAGACGACTTGGTTACCTAAATATTACCGTGCTCACGAGTTCGCCCGCTGAATTATGTACTATTTTTTCGAGTTAGTTGGTTTGTTCATGGGGTTTGCGTTTTCAACTTCATGGTAAAGCCACACCATGCGGTCTAAAAACCAAGTTTTAGTCAATATCAAGCCAACCGCCCCTACGCAGGTGCTGATCACTTCGTGGAAAAATAACCCCGCGACACACAACACAGTAAATATGCAGAGCAAAATTGAAATGACATCCAGCATTTTTGAATGGTGCGGCGGGATTTTTTCCGGTTGATAAATTAGTATGCGTTCACCTAATACGCTTTGTGACGTCCAATGACGAGTGTGTGGCGGCTTTTTGAAACACCTTGGGTTAACCCAAATCCAAACCATCAAGATCACCAAGATTGGCCAAAACCAGATATCTAGTATTTCTCGCCACCAAATGCAGGCAATTAACAAAGGTAAACAGCTGTATCGAGTCCACACACTCCAAGGGTTTGCATGTCGCTCCCACACTTCCTCACTCATAGCAAAATACTTCGCGGCAAGATTTTCTAATCGCATCAACATTTGTCCTTAAATTCGTCATCATATACAGCCTAACCATGATCCGCACACTGAACTGTTTAAAAATGTAGCATCGTTACAACATTTGTTGACGTTTTTTTCCAACTCCCTTACAGCACGAATCAACGGCTATTTGTAGACTCGATGTCACTTTAATCACCAATTGCAAAGGATTGTTCACAATGATACTGGCACCTAAATACAAGTTATTAATCGCTGCGAGCTGCTTAATTTTGAGTGGTTGCCAAGACAATCAAGATCATCGAAGCGACTTGCAGCGATCAGCTGGTATATGGCACAAACCAGCTTATGGTGAAGCACTGCACATTACAATGAGCCGAGTATTGCGCTACCAGTACAACAGCTATGGCTGTATCCAAACGTCAGAAATGACCCATCAAGAAGCAAATCGCCATTTAGAAGTAAAGAAAGCTCACTCGGCAGAGCGATTGCGTTTAAACCACAAAGGCCAAGTTTACCCTATTGATTATAGACAGATAACTGCCATCCCTACGCAATGTGATAATCCAATTTCGACATCAGGCACAGTGTCTCCCATCATGGTATTTGACTATTTTTGGCATGCTTTTAATGATTACTATGCCTTTTTTTCAATACGCAACCTTGACTGGCAGACACAGTATGACCTCTACCGCCCACTCGTCACAGAGTCAATGACTGAGCAGGCACTATTTGATGTTCTCTCAAAAATGATCGCTCCTCTTCAGGATATGCATGCAAGTATTTCATCACCTCAACAAGAGTATTTCTCCAGCAAGCCGGTTCCCCTTTTAAATGCCGTGCGACAAAAAATGGCTAACCTAAGCTACCTAGGAGAGGATCATGATATGTACAGCATTTTTGAACGCTACCAATCCCAGCTACAATCCATAAGCCAACACTATATTACGCCAGACAGCCTCAAAACCGTGCCGGAAGATAGCCAAACTGCCACTGCAATATGGGGGAAAACAGCAGATAATATTGGCATTTTGGTGCTCAATAACATGGATAGCTACTCTGAGACTCAAACGGCCAATGAATCCCAACAGCTCTTAGCTGCCCATAAAATGATGTCGCGTGTAATGTCTGACCTTGGCGACACAGATGCCATGATCCTAGACATTCGCCACAATACTGGTGGAGATGATGCCATTTCGTTAGCCATTGCAGGCTACTTTGCCGACAAAGAAGTATTGGCCTTTAACAAACAAGCGATCAACCAAACTGGTCGAGGGATCCCGGTACGGCAAAAATTAACGCTTAATCCAGATGCCTATACCAAACCGATTTACTTACTCACTAGCCAACTGACGGTCAGCGCAGCTGAAGTATTTACGATGGCAATGGACCAACTTGACCATGTTACCAAAGTCGGCGAAGAAACTGCCGGTGCGCTCTCAGATGCATTGCGGTTTGAGTTACCTAACGGATGGCAAATAAGCCTATCCAATGAGATCTATCGCAATGCGCAAGGAAATATGTTTGAACATACAGGGTTTGCTCCTGATCATCATGTCCCCGCTTTCAGTCAACATGATATCGATATGCAGCGCTTTGAAACATATGAATTTGTGTTCAATAAACTCAATAAAGATCTGCGACCGACCATGACATTGACAGATTTTGAACGCGAAATAACAGCACTGCAAAAACAGGGAGACATAGCCACAATTGCAGTTAATATAGTGTCGCAAGGTCAATCAATATATAGCCAAGGTTTTACAACAAATACAAGCAAGTTGGTCACTGCTGACACGCCATTTTACCTCACATCACTGAACGACATTTTAGTTGGTGCCACTATCGCTCACGCGAGTATTGATGGACATTTTCCTCTGGATGAGTCCATTGACGATATTTTACCTTTTGCCCTGGAGTATCCCGTTGATCATGACCACTCGATAACACTATCTAAACTACTTACACACACCAGTGGCATTGTTGACAACCGTGAGGTCCTCGACTGTGCAGTGCATACGGCAAATCCAGTGACGTCCTGTGTACACTCACACAAAGCCCGTGAAGATCTGCTAAAAGCTTATTTAAGTGCCGAAGGCCCGCTATATCAAGCTGGCAACTTTTCTAGTCACTATGGTGTTGCACCTGAGCATGCCGCCCTTTACTCACAAATGGGCATAGAATTGGCTACTTTTGTGCTCGAACAGAGTAGCCAAGAACCCATTTCGTCACTGGCACAACGTTATGTATTTGAGCCGCTCAAAATGCAAAATACTTACTGGCAGCATTCAAATGACTCAAACACCGCACACGCTCAATTTGTCTCCACGGCCAATGATTTGAGTCACTTACTTATCGCGAGTATGGACGAAGCCATTGCAAATGATACCCCACTACCAAATTACTTTTGGCATACCGACAACCAGAAATTTTACTACCGAGGTAATGTAGCAGCACCTAAAGCGCAGTTTTTTGCTGACTTATACAATCAAACGGGGTTTGTCATACTAACGGATTCGGATCCTGGCTCTAATAGGGCTGGCGCAGCATACCAAAAACTTGAAAAGCTGATATTTGATATGACTATGTATATGCATCACCGAATTAAGTAATAACTTAGTGAGGAGAAAATGAGGCAGCTGGCTCAATTAAGCTCGACGGGATTTTAGGTAGGTGATATGGCGCAACAAGTTGGTCTAGTGTCTTGTTTTTGGCCATACTGTGCATTTGCTTAGAAATGTGATCTCCCAATCTGGAGTTTGCAAATGACTCACTCATCGCCATATAGCCATAAATTGCTTGGGTATGGCGATATTGCATTTTCTTTAGTCTGTGAATCGGTTGGTCAAGTGCGTCCATTGCAATATCAGCCGTATCCTCCACCGCTATCACCAAATCGACTCGTCCTTTGAGCACTAAGTCAACAGCGACACGCTCAGAGGGAACGGCTATTTTATTTAGGCTATTGTCTTTATCAAAACGGGGAAAAAAGGCACCGCCACGCATCACTGCAATGCGTTTACCTTGCAAGTCTTCATAGCGTTCAACTTCAATATCACTGTTTTGCTGTCCATAAAACACAAATGATGAAGACAACACCATGTAAGGTGGCTCAACAAAAGACATGATTTTTTCACGTTCAGGAGTTCTGATCAGTCCCCCCATCACATCCACTTTACCTTTACTCAGTAAACGGACACAACGTGAGAAAGGGCAAGGCACCGCTTTTATCTTGTACTTTTTATCACTGGTCAATTGGGCATATTTGAGAATATCCAAGATCAAGCCCTGAGAGTGGTTGTTTTCACTCAGCCGGCTATAAGGAGGCGCATGATCCACAGCCACATGAACAATTTGCTCTACCGCTAGACTATACGTACTAAAAGTTAAAGCCAACACACTCTGTATTAGTACGTTATATAACTTCATTCGACCACCCACTTAAAAACACGCCTTTAAACACCAAGACATTGTGCGTACTTGCGATTACCTATGTCATGCTCTCCTGCTATATAACATATCTCATTGTCACGAAAATACCACAATAAAATAGTTTCCTGAACCACCACCATATCACAGACGAGATGACTACTCAGTCATTTTTTTACCAATGCGATTAACAGCTGATCCCGTCTAGGATAAAAGACAAGGATACTCCAGAGTGTGATTTAAGCCATAGCACTGCGTGTGTCAAATGTTTGATAGGGGCGTAGTTCAAACTCTTTAATGAGCAATAACATCTGGTCAAGTATATTAGCTTGAATGTGCTCATAGTTAACCCAACTTTTGTCTTTACTAAAGCAATACAGCTCAATAGGCAGGCCATTATGAGTCGGAGAAAGCTCACGCACCATACAAATACACTCTGTATTTATTTCGGGCCGTTGTTTTAATAACAGTTCAGCGTACATTCTAAATGCTGTTAAGTTGCTACACATTTCTGGTAACTTTAATGCATTCAATTCCACAAACTTGTCTTTCAACACTACCAATTGCTGCTCAGACAACAGGGATACACTGTTCATATCTATTGGAATAGTACGCTTAATGCGTCGTCCAGCAGACTCTTGCATAGCACGCCAGTTTTTAAAGGAATCAGAGATCAACGCATAGGTAGGAATTGTTGTCACCGTATTATCCCAATTACGAACTCGCACGGTATTTAAACCCAAATCAATGACTTCTCCATCGGCACCAAAAGTATCAACTTGGATCCAGTCTCCCGTCGCAACCAGTTTGTTTGCTGCAATTTGTATACTCGCGACTAGGCCTAAAATAGTGTCTTTGAAAACCAATAAGGTCACCGCCGCGATGGCACCAAAGCCAGACAAAATATAGGTTGGAGACTTATCAACCATAGTACTGACAACCAAAACAGTTGTGACAATAAAGACCATCAGCTTGGCCAGCTGTACGATGCCCTTAATCGGAACGTCTTTCGCGAATTTTTGCTGCTGATATATTGCATGAGCAATATTCATCAAAGAGCTTACTAAAAAGCCAAAAGCAATAATTAAAATGACCTGCGCTAATACTTGTAATTGCGCCATGACCCACAAAGGCGCGACAAACAAATGTTTGTTAACCATCACAAACAACATACTACAAATAAGTAAAGCCACCCGGCCACTCAACTTACTTAATTGAGGAGCAAGAAACGCTATTTTTGCCTGCGAAAAACGCGATAGCATACGTTTGACTTTTGGAACCAATGCTAACTTGATCAGTGCGAAGATGATCACTAAAACAATCAACGACACACTATTTGTAAGAGAAGCTAGAACAAAAGGATGCATGTTAGCGCCACCAATAATTGGTGAGATCACATCTTGTACATGCATTGAGTTCATAGTGGTTTTACCTCTGTTGAATACTTCCCAGTTGCGTCATCGAGCCGTTGCTCTATGGCTTTAATTTGCAGAGATTTGTGTTGCCATAGTTGATTCATATAGGCCTGAAATTGCACGCGATACGCTTTATCAAGTTGATAATCCCCTTTGGGCAAGTCATCTATTGGAATATAGTCAACTTCCAGAGAAACCGCTTCTAACTGGCCACGGAAAAATGCGCGGCAAATATGCTCATCTTCACTATGATAAACCAAAGCTGTATTTAATAAGCCGTCAACCTGCTCACTCAACACATCTAAAGCAAAAGCAGTTCCCCCCGCTTTTGGCTTTAATAAATTATCAAATGGACTCCCTTGGCGCTGCTGTTTTGCCGCAGTAAAACGAGTACCTTCAGCAAAGTTTATTACTGTCGTAGGATGTTGTTTAAAGTTTTTACAACTCTGCCTGGTGCGCTCCACGTCCATGCGCTTTAATTTCGGGTTTTTAGCTATTTGCGCTTTACTAGCGCGCTTCATAAACGGCATATCCAATGCCCACGCTCCAGTTCCAATAAAAGGCACATATTTTAGCTCATCCTTAAGGAAAAATTTCGGAGCTGGCAGTTGATCTTGCGCACTTAGCACCACAATATCCAGCCAACTAATATGGTTGGAAACCAATAAATACCAACCATTTGTCGATACAGACTGTGGGATCTTGACGTCCATCAGCACGCCACCTAGTTTTAATCCAATACGATTTCCAAGACACCATTTGTGGTAAGCCCAATGCAATAACACAGAGACGGATTTGGTGCGGATACACCATTTAGTCACACCAAGTAATAGTACTATCACACCCCAGAACACGGTGTTTAGTAATAAAAATAATGTTCCAACTGCACCGTAAAACCGCCTCGGTAATATACTCTTCATTATTTCTGTTCCTATACTCGCTGCTTATTCCGTGTAGAACCTGTTTACTTCGAAGGCGTTGCCAGCTCGTCGATGCTCTTGTCTTTTTCAGACCATAAGCGATTAAGCTCCCCTTGAAATTGCACCCGAAACTCATTGTCTCCGGTGTAATCCCCCACCAGCTTATCACTGACTGGCATCAACTCGACTTGCACGTTAATTTGGCCTACTTTTCCAGCCACAAAGTCCATAAAAGTAGGCACGCCATTTGGATAGTGGATGGTTACATTGACCACTTGATTGATCTGCTCCCCCATGGCTTGCATGACAAAAGCTATGCCCCCAGCTTTAGGCTTGAGTAAGTGCTTAAATGGACTGTTTTGTCTTTGATGTTTTTCTTCGGTATAACGGGTTCCTTCAACAAAGTTCACAATACTGACAGGCATCGTTTTAAACTTTTCACACGCCTTTCTTGTGGTTTCGATGTCCTTGCCTTTGAGTTTAGGGTTTTTTCTGATCTGGCTTTTACTGGTACGAGTCATAAATGGAAAGTCCAGTGCCCACCAAGCTAACCCCAAAAATGGCACGTACAGCAGTTCTTTTTTGAGAAAGAAGTTTAAAAAAGGAATTTTGCGATGCAGCACTCTTTGCAATACCAGTATATCAACCCAGCTTTGATGGTTGGCGATCACTAGGTACCAATCTTTTGTATCCAGTGCATCAGCGCCTGAAACTTGTAAATGATAAGGCGAAATAAAGCTCTGATTAATGTTGTTGCCAGCCACCCACATGCTCGCACATGATTTTGCCAATTTACTCAATAAGCGCTGCAAAATGGGGATC
Source organism: Pseudoalteromonas sp. Of7M-16 (assembly GCF_022347805.1). NCBI lineage: Bacteria > Pseudomonadati > Pseudomonadota > Gammaproteobacteria > Alteromonadales > Pseudoalteromonadaceae > Pseudoalteromonas > Pseudoalteromonas sp. Of7M-16. The sequence goes on from NZ_JAKRFY010000037.1 coordinate 35,894, forward strand.
GGTATCAGTTTTAATACGCCACAAATGAAAATCGGCACGAACCACACTAATGTATTTAGGACATATAAAATAAGCCCTACGATTTGACGGACTAGCGACATGCAAAGTTCCTTTACTACTATTATTTATTCGAGGACATCTCATCACAATTCATACTGTGATGAGGTCATCATACGCATTTTCAAGGTCAGAAAAAATCTGAGCAGTACTTATCAATCTTCAAAGTATGTATATCCAGCCAAACCCGAATTAAGCTCTTGTAAAAATGCGTGTTGTGTTTGCACAGGCAAAGCCGTGGCATTTATCTGAGAGTTAAAATTGTCGACCAATTGCTGTTTGTCATAATGTACAAAGCGCAATACATCTTCGACGCAGTCCCCTTTAAGCGCATTTGTCAATTGATAACCTTGTTCAGTGAGCTCAACATGAACTGAGTCCGTGTCGCCAAATAGGTTGTGTAAATCTCCCAATATCTCTTGATATGCACCGACCATGAACATGGCTAAATGATATTGCTCTGCGCTGCGATATTGCGGCATTGGCAAACTGGATTCTATTCCAGCCCCTTCAACATACTCGCGAATTTGCCCATCCGAGTCACAGGTTATGTCTTGGATGATGGCTCTTTGAGTTAAGGGTTGATCTAGGTTGGCAATTGGCATGACTGGGAACAACTGCTGGATCCCCCAAACGTCAGGCAAAGATTGAAACAGTGAAAAGTTCACAAATAGCTTGTCAGCTAATTTCTCATTTAAATCATCCAACACTTCTCGATGTGCTCTAGATTGCGTACTCAGGCTGTCACGTACATTTCTCAATATTGTAAAATACAAACGTTCGATCTGCGCCCACTGTGCCATCGTGATAAGACCATGAACATATTGATCGTGGGCATCTTGGAACAAATGCATCGCATCATGGTAGGTTTCCAAAGCCAACCTTGGCGTCAATCGCGACAGCGATAGCCGTAACTCTTGGATCAAATGGTGTTCATCTCCAGACACCTGATCTGGCACAGCTTCGCAAGGCGCCGTCTCAATATCAATAACATCCGTAATAAGTACCGCGTGATGGGCGGTTAGTGCTCGCCCAGACTCGGTAATTATATCTGGATGAGGTAAGCCGTGTTGTTCTGCAACTTCAGCAAATGCGTTCACCACATTTCGGGCATATTCACCAACAGTGTAATTCATAGAGCAAGCGCTACGCGAGCCCGAGCCTTCATAATCAACGCCGAGTCCACCACCAACATCAACGGTTTTTAACGGTACACCCACCTGTGTCAATTCAGCGTAGTGTCTCGCACACTCTCTCAGTGCACGTTGAATATCGCGAATATTGGCAATTTGAGAGCCAATATGAAAGTGTACCAACTGCATCAAGTGCAGCTTATTGTGACGACGTAATGTTTCTACTGCATTGAGTACTTGTCCTGCGGTCAGGCCAAACTTGCCCTTTTCTCCACCCGTATTTTGCCACTTGCCCTTTCCGATTGAGTTGAGGCGAATGCGAATGCCAATGGCCGGCTCGATTTGCATGTCATCTATTTCAGCAATGAGTGCATCCAGTTCAGACAGCTTTTCAACCACAATCTGTACCTTGTGCCCCATGGCTTGTCCAATCAGTGAAAGACGAAGAAACTCTCTGTCTTTGTAGCCATTGCAAACAATCGTAATTGGTGAAGTAGCGAGACCCAAAATGGCCATCAGCTCAGGTTTAGAGCCCGCTTCCAACCCCACTAACCCACTTGGATGACTGAGTAGCTTACTGACCACAGAACGCTGCTGATTAACTTTAATCGGATAAACACAAGTGTATTGACCATGGTAGCTCTTTTGAGCACGTGCATCTTCAAATGCGTGCGTCAGTGTATCTACTCGGTTTTGCAAGATATCGGTAAAGCGTACCAAAACAGGTAGCGTCAGCCCCTGTGCTTTAAAACGCTCGGTAAGGTCAGATAATGAAATAGGGCTTTTGCTACGATCGCCATCTGGATAGGCAACTAACTTACCAGCATCATCAATATCAAAATAACCATCACTCCAATGTTGTACATTGTATGTATTACGTGCTGTATCGACTCCCCACTCCATCATCTTCTCTGCTAAATAACTCTAATATGCCGCTCATTTTAATACGCTTAAGCGTGATTAGCGATAGGGGGAGGTCGCTTTTCTATGCACTTAGGGACGCAATTTATGGTAAACAGACAAACTAGGCACAATCGACTAAAATAGATTGAGCAAATTCTTTGGCGCTGGCAAAATTGCGCCTGTTAACAATTCAACGTGAAAACAAAAATGTCTAATTTAGAAGCAAACCGCTGGTTTACAGAGATCAGTGACCGAGATGGTAGCGCTTTTTCTCTGCGTATCAATAAAAAGCTAGATGAAGTTCAATCACCGTTTCAAAAGGTCGAGATGTATGAAACAACCGACTTTGGGAATTTGATGATCATAGATGGCTGCACCATGGTCAGTACACGTGAGAACTTTTTTTATCATGAAATGATGAGCCACACTGCACTCTTTGCTCACCCGGCACCTAAAAATGTCGTGATCATTGGCGGTGGAGATTGCGGAACACTGCGCGAAGTACTCAAACACCCGGACGTCGAGTCAGTTACACAAATAGACATCGATGAAGTGGTGACACAAATGTCACTTAAGTACTTCCCAGAACTATGCGCCTCAAATGACGACCCACGTGCCACGGTGATGTTTGATGACGGTATCAAATATATGCGAGAAGCCCCTGCAAACTCTATTGATGTGGTCATTGTTGACGGAACAGATCCTGTAGGTCCAGGCGAAGGCCTGTTCAATCACGCATTTTATACGAGCTGTTTAGCGGCACTGCGCGAAGGTGGGATTTTAATCCAGCAAAGTGAATCACCTCTGATGCATATGGCACTGCTAAAAGAAATGCGTCAAGCAATGAAAGATGTGGGTTTTGCCGATTTGCAAACCTTGCCATTTCCACAGCCAATTTACCCAAGCGGCCTATGGTCGGCAACACTCGCGCGTAAAGGGCAACACTTCAACGGCTTTAGAGAGCAGGATGTTGAAGCTGCACAGTTTGAAACCGAATATTACAATAGCGGTATTCACCATGGCGCCTTGGCAACGCCTTACTTTATGCGCCGCGCATTTGACGAATAGCGCTCAAGCCATAAAGTAAAAAACCCAAGCAATGCTTGGGTTTTTTGTCTTGTCAGACTATCACTTTTGATGATACTGGCGACTAAATTCATGGACTGAATTAATGAATACACCTGCATTTTCAGGGTCAACATCCGGCGTGATACCATGGCCTAAGTTAAATACGTGACCATTGCCTTCTCCGAAGCCTGCCAAGATTGACTGAACTTCTTCACGAATGCGCTCTGGTGTACCATGTAACATAGCAGGATCCATGTTGCCTTGCAGCGCGACTTTATCACCCACACGGCGTTTTGCATCGGCAATATCTATGGTCCAATCCAGACCAATTGCATCACAGCCCGTTGCAGCAATCGCTTCAATCCATTGCCCGCCATTTTTGGTAAACAAGGTAACAGGCACTTTACGACCATCGTTTTCACGGATCAGGCCATCGACAATTTTGTGCATGTACTGTAGCGAGAACTCTTTATAGTCACGAGGGCTTAACACACCACCCCAAGAATCAAAAATCATTAGAGATTGTGCACCTGCTTTCACCTGCGCATTTAGATAATCAATGACTGAGTCAGCGACTTTATCAAGTAGTAAATGCAATGTCTGCGGTTCAGCAAATGCCATTTTTTTAATCTTACCAAAGGTTTTACTGCTACCGCCTTCGATCATGTATGTGGCAAGCGTCCATGGAGAACCAGAGAAGCCGATTAAAGGAACTTCTCCTTTTAGCTCTCGGCGAATAGTGCTCACTGCATTCATCACATAACCAAGCTCGTCCGTCGGATCGAGTTTTGGTAACTTCTGAACATCAGCTAGCGAGGTGATTGGACGTTCAAACTTTGGACCTTCACCTGTTTCAAAGTACAAGCCAAGTCCCATAGCGTCAGGGATAGTTAAAATATCACTGAATAGAATCGCAGCATCCAGTGGGTAACGACGTAGTGGCTGCAATGTCACTTCACAAGCTAATTCAGCATTTTTACACAAGCTCATAAAGTCACCAGCTTGCGCTCGTGTAGCTCTGTATTCAGGGAGGTAACGACCCGCTTGTCGCATCATCCATACAGGTGTCACATCAACCGGCTGCTTCTGCAACGCGCGTAAATAACGATCATTTTTCAACTCGCTCATAGCGTGATTCAATTCCAGTGCTGTAAAAATTGTTCGAATTGTATCACTTTATCCCCAAGCCCCCTAGCTGTTCAACCGTTTAAATCACATCTCCATGATCCAGATTAATGAGCAGCTCATTCAAATACCCTCTTTGTTGGCCCAAAACACCAACAAACCCTTTCTCATAAACTCGCTTTCATATTTTTGAGATATTAAATTCATAAAAAAATGTTCGTGATTATTTGCACCACAAAAAAAACCTTGCTATAAAAATGCTGCGCAAAATAACAAGAACAAAACACCTTCTAACAAGAATAAGTGCTATTTGCTAAACTGTTTTGAACCACCTTAGGGTGGTTTTTTGTTTTTTATCACCCAGCAAACATCACTCCGCCTACCTGAATACTAAATAAAAATGATTAACACCAAGACTAAAAAACCCAGCTAAGGTACAAATGAAAGAAATTATGTGCTTTTTGCAAAAAGTGGTTGATCTTTTCATCAGTTTTCCTTTTTATAGGAGGCAAGATTAAGTATTCAGTATTACCAAATTGCTGTCTCTTATTGGGTCCAAACCATCCTATTTTTGATGTGCCCATAAAAATAAAACCTAATATACAAACACAATTTGGTCATTGCAGGGCCTAAAAAAACGACCCGCTAAGGAGATAACTATGCTTTCACGGTTAGAACAAGCCCAACAAAAATGGGGAGGGAGTCATAGTGTTATCGACAACTGGCTCATGGAGCGTCAAGAGTTACTGTTACTGTACTACAAAGTAGCTGGCCTATCGCCTTTTGAGAGCGTAGATAAAGCGCTGCCAGAACAGGTTCAAATCCAGTCCTTTTGTCAGATATTGATGGACTACTTGTCAGCTGGACACTTTGAAATATACGACAATATTGTTGCTGCGTGCAAAGAAAAAGGCCCAGATAGCTTGAAGCTAGCTCAGTCTATCTACCCGCAAATTACGGCATCAACTGATTTAGCACTCGACTTCAATGATAAATACGCCGAAGCAAGTAGTGACAATCCCCTGGAAGATTTCGACAAAGATCTATCAACGCTCGGCGAAGCACTGGAGCAACGGTTTGGACTAGAGGATGAACTGATTGATAACCTCTTTGCATATCATACCGAATAAACTAAACAAGTATAAAAAAAGGGCCCTGTAGGCCCTTTTTTTATTTGCTTGCACCTTAGGCTGCAGGCTTCTCTTTATCTTCTTGGATCTCCAGTAGCTCAACTTCAAACACAAGTGTTGAGTTAGCAGGGATCTTACCTAAGTTACGCTCACCGTAACCTAGCTCTGCAGGAATAGTAAATTTATACTTTGATCCTACAGGCATTAGCTGTAAACCTTCAGTCCAACCAGCAATAACCTGGTTAAGTGGGAAAGTTGCAGGCTGGTTGCGCGAATATGAGCTATCAAACTCAGAACCGTCTAGTAGCGTACCTTTGTAGTGTACTTTAACCACGTCAGTTGCAACTGGCTTTTTACCTTCACCCGTTGAAATTACTTCGTACTGAAGACCAGACTCAGTCACTGTAACGCCATCTTTCTTGGCATTTTCAGCTAGGTACTTTACGCCTTTTTCTTTGTTTTCTTTCGCATCAGCTTCTGCTTTAGCAGTTTGCTTTTCACGTACAGAGGTATCAAGTGCAGTGAGCACTTCACGAATTTTTTCATCATCTAGTTTTGAGTTACCAGCAAGCGCATCTTCAAAGCCTCTCATAAGCAATGCTTGATCAAGCTCAATGCCTAGGCCTTGCTTATCAGCAAGATCTTTTTGTAGGAAGTTACCCACAGATGCACCAATACCGTATGCTTGCTTTTGAACTTCAGTTTCTAGTTTTACTTCTTCTACTTTTGCAGTTTCCTGCGCTTTTTGATTACACGCAGTTAGTGCAAGTACTGAGGCTGCAATTAAAGACAGCTTAATAGTTTGTTTCATTTTACTTTCTCCGACATCCGAGCAGCCAGCAATGTTTCATTGCTCTCTAACTTCATTGTCATGTTAAATAATTATTAATTTAAAAGGTGATGTCACATTATCACTCATTGCCACCAAAGCCAAGATTCATACCCATAGAACCTTGCTTTAGGAAAAACCCATGTTACTGGCGACATACTTTAGCTAATACGCTAATATCAGTTTTGTGGCCCAATCAATTTTACCACTAGTCTACTCGGTGCAAATCATAGAGTTAAGAGGAAATACCGAATTTATGGCCAAATTTTTTAAATTGCACATACGACTCTTCGTTTGCTTATCTATCCTGATGCTATCAGGTTGCTCTCCCGACAGCTCCAAAGCGCAATTGACTGTCGAACACGCAGCACGCGGTGCATTTGCAGCCGCTATTTCACACGATGGTCGTTACAGTTTAGTGTCATCAGTCGAACACGGTGCAGTTTTATGGGACAACACCACCCATGGCTTGAAGTATCAGTGGTCTCACTCAGATCAGCCTGATGAGCTCATTCACTCTCTCGCCATTGCTCATGACAGTTCTACAGCGGTGACAGCCGCCAACGATCGATTTGCTGTGTGGCAGCTCTCCGACGGTAAAAACATTGGCTACTATCAAATAGACACTGGCACTATCAGAGACATCGCTGTCAGTAACCAAGGCAGATATGTCCTATATGGTCGCAGTGACAATGTTGTTGTGCATCTCGACTTAGATAGCGGAAGACGAATAGAGTTCCTTGGACACCAAGAAAAAATTAATAGTATTGCACTCTCGCCCAATGGCCACTTCGCACTTACAGGTGCCAATGACTATAGTGCATACTTTTGGGACACCAGAACTGGGCAAGTATTGCACCGGTTTAATCACCCGAGTCGAGTGACCAAAGTGGCGTTAGATCCACAAGGTCGCTACGCATTTACTGCCGATAGCATGAAAAAAGCCAGTATTTGGCAACTCACTTCAGGTGATCTTGTGGCACAATTACAGTATATTGCACGGCAGAAAATATTCAGTGCCGTGCGCTTCAATCAGCAGGGTGACCTGCTCGCAACAGGCTCCCCTAATCGCCAACTGACACTTTGGCGGATCAGTGATGGCACCAAGTTAAACACTTGGCTAGTTAAACCCAGAGAAGGCAGCCGACCCAAATCTGCAGTCGTATTTGACGTTGCGTTTGCAAAGCGCGACGGCATTTTGGTTACCGAGAGTTCAAGCGGTTTAATGGAGCAATTCGAAAGAGTAAAAGAGTAATGACAGAGTTAGAAAGTCGCGTAATTGAACTTGAAGCAAAAGTGGCATTTCAAGAAGACACCATCGAGACGTTAAATGATGAGTTAAGAGTCCATCAAGCAAGGCTGGCAACAATGCAACATCAAATCAGATTGCTAGCCGAAAAAATCAAAGAGGGTAAAGATGACGGCATGATGCCTATTGAGCAAGAGCCCCCGCCACCGCACTATTAACCGATCACCGTATTTGATGCGCATAGGCGCATCAGATTATTGCGGTTTAAAAACCCCAATGACTTGTTCAAACTGACGCGTTGACGCTTGTACTGCTTCTTCAGGCTGAGTCATTGAATGGCCACAAGCGACACACTCGACCTTTTCAACATCATGCTCTTTATAAAGCATCATGACATCCATTTTGTTACAAGCCGGACATGACGCACCAGCAATAAAGCGTTTTTTCGTTCTCACAATACAACCCCACCTACTCTGTGAAAGGCTATTTTAACTCAAGTTAGGACACAATTATACGCTTGTTCCCTAGTTATAGATCCATGTTATCATTCACTCAGTAATTTTGACTCGAGCTTATTATGATCCAACTTTCTGATATTGAACTGTTACGCGGCGGCAAAACTCTATTGAAAAATGCCAGCGCAACCCTCTTTGCACAGCACAAAGTCGGTTTAGTCGGCGCCAATGGTTGCGGCAAATCGTCACTGTTTGCGTTGCTCAAATCACAACTGCACGCAGATGCCGGCGACTTTCAAATCCCAAAAGATTGGTCTATCGCTTCAGTTAAGCAAGAAACACCAGCACTATCTATTTCTGCAATGGAGTATGTTTTACAGGGTCATCAGCAGTACTATGAATTACGAGCTGCATTACAACAAGCCGAAGCACAAGGTGATGGCGAAAAACAGGCCAAGATCCACCAGCAAATGGAATTGGTCGGCGGATACAGTATTGAAGCTAAGGCCGGAGAATTATTACATGGCTTAGGATTTAGTAATGAGCAACTAGATTTTGCAGTCAGTGAGTTTTCCGGTGGTTGGCGAATGCGCCTCAATTTAGCCCAAGCCTTGATCCGCGACGCCGATTTACTATTGCTGGATGAACCAACTAACCACCTTGATTTAGACGCTGTTTACTGGCTGGAACGATTTCTAAAGGCCTATCAAGGCACCCTAGTACTCATCTCTCACGATAGAGAGTTTTTGGATGCGGTAATCGATCAGATCTGGCACATCGATCAGCAGTGTATCAATGTTTACAAAGGTCATTACTCACAGTTCGAACGTCAAAAAGCAGAACGCATGGCACAACAGCAAGCTATGTATGAAAAACAGCAAGAGACCATCGCACATCTCGAAAAGTTTATTACTCGCTTTAAAGCTAAGGCCAGTAAAGCCAAACAGGCACAGAGTCGGGTGAAAGCACTTGAGCGCATGGAAAAATTGGCACCCGCACATGCAGATTCACCATTTAGTTTTGAATTTGCCAACCCTGAAAATATGCCAAACCCTTTGATGACATTGGATGAAGCACAAGCAGGCTATGGCGACATCACTATTTTGCATCAAATTAAACTCAACTTAGTACCCGGTAGCCGAATCGCTCTGTTGGGAAGAAATGGCGCAGGTAAGTCCACCTTAATTAAACTGCTGGCTGGCGATATAACACCTCAAGCAGGCGAGGTATTTCAACATCAAGGTTTAAAAGTTGGCTACTTTGCCCAGCATCAACTTGAATCTCTCGATTTAAATGCCAGTGCGGTCACCCACTTACAACGTTTAGATCCACAGGCAACCGAGCAGTCTTTACGTGACTTTTTAGGCGGCTTTGCCTTTCATGGCGACAAAGCGCTTGATCCTGTTGCGCCATTCTCTGGTGGTGAAAAAGCGCGATTAGTATTGGCCATGTTGGTGTATCAGTCACCCAATCTATTGTTGCTGGATGAACCTACTAACCACCTAGACTTGGAAATGCGTCATGCGTTAGTCATGGCGCTACAGGGGTTTGAAGGCGCTATGGTGACCGTTTCCCACGATCGTCATATGCTGAAAAATACCGCCGATGAGTATTACCTAGTCGATAACGGCACAGTGTCGGCATTTGGGTATGACTTGGACGAATACTATCAGTGGCTGCTTAATGCCAATAAAGAAGCAAAGCAAAAGCCACAGGTAGAAGACAAAGCGCATTCAAGCGTCAATCGAAAAGAGCAAAAACGCTTAGAAGCAGAATTCAGAAAGTCGGTTCAACCACTTAAAAAATCAATAGATAAACTAGAAAAGCAGCTCGACAAATATACTACTGCACTGGCCGAAATCGAGTCTCAGCTAGCGGACAATTCGCTCTATGAGGCAGAAAACAAAGCGAAGTTGAGCGAATTATTAAGTGAACAAGCACGTTTGACGCCTCAATTAAATGAAACCGAAGAGGCATTATTAATCTCGCTGGAAGAACTGGAAGAAAAAGAAGCCCAGTTCGCAAGTACAGGAGAAGTATGCTAAGTCGCGATGCCTTTTGGCAATACGCTTGCACGATTTATCAAAACGAGCAGGTTCAGCAGGTACTTTTAGAATGCCAAGATAGGTATGACAAGAACGTTAACCTGTGTTTGTTACTCGACTATTTAAGCTATTTAAATGTGCAGCTAACTGAGCAACAAACTTGCGAATTAGAAGCCGTTGTAAAACAAATTGATCGGGAACTGCTGGTTCCCTATCGCGCTACCAGAAAACAAGCCAAGACACGGTATCACGCTTACCCAGATTACCAACAACTCAGAGCCAGTTTGCTCGCGACTGAGCTAGAGCTTGAAAAACTGCAACAGCACCATTTAATTGAGCATGTCAAAACGTTCTCTTTACAAGACCATGTAAAAGACCCTAACAACCTGCTTCATTATTTGCCAAAGTCACTCTACACGCGGTTTCAACACGCCAAACTATGATCAAGATCAAGTGCCGTTACTCGGACTGATCGGCTAAATAATAAACTTGATCTCGATCATAACGATTGCTCAGGTGCTCCTCTACTATTAACTCATCGACAAATTGAGGAGACACAGCCATGAACGTATTCTTTAGAGATTTCTTTTCCGACCCGGTACTGTATTTATCTTTTGGTATACTCGGGATCGTGATCGCGCTGTGCATCTATTACGTCTACTACTTTGTGAAAAAGGTCAATGAGGCTGAAGTACCAGAGTAAGACACAGTCACACAGATCTAGTTAAGCAAACTTAGTTCCCGTTTCAGAATTAAGCACGACGCACAAAGCACCTTACCAGCTTCGCTGGTCGGGTGCTTTTTATCTCACATAGACAAATTCTTTAGGTCCATACTCATTTTGTAGCAGCTTTGGTACACTATTTGGGTTAATCGTCACAAAGAGATCGTCACCTATCTATGTCAAAGCAGCTCGATTTAAATTTTCAGCCCGCTTGGTGGATGCGCAACCGTCATGTGCAAACTATTCTTCCACGCGCTTTTCGACCAAGATTAAAAGCGGATGTCAGCTATGAGCACCTCACCACGCCAGACAACGACTTTTTAGAACTTGCTTGGGCCAAAAATGGCAATCAACAGGCGCCTCTCGTAGTGGTGCTGCATGGTTTAGAAGGCAATATAAACAGCTTTTACGCAAAAGGGATGCTACATGCCCTTACCAAATCCGGGTTAGATGCGGTACTGATGCACTTTCGTAATTGCTCTAGAGAAGTGAATAAACAACCACGGGCATACCACAGTGGAGAAACACAAGACTTAGGGTTCTTACTGCAAACATTGAGTAAGCGATTTCCCGGCCGGGCTCTGTTTGCCGTTGGCTTTTCGTTAGGTGGTAATGTATTGGCAAAATACCTTGGAGAAAAAGGCCATGCAAGCCGCTTAGCTGGTGCTGCGGTGATCTCCGCTCCCTATCATTTGTCATCCTCTTGCCAAGTGATCCGAAAAAGCTGCTTCAAACTGTATCAAAAATACCTACTGGATAGAATGAAGCATTCTTTTTCACGTAAATTAGACCAGATCCACACTTCCATTAATATGACTGCCCTTGAGCTGTCACAAATTAAAGACCTTTGGCAATTTGACGATCGAGTCACCGCCCCTTTACATGGCTTTAAAGGCGCTGAAGACTATTATGCACAGGCCAGTGCACAACCGTATTTAAGTTTAATAGAAACACCGACACTGCTTATCCACGCTGAAGATGATCCTATGCTGTCAAAACAAGCTATCCCTCTGATCCAGCAAGTCAGTGAGCAAGTGAAGCTTGCGGTATCCTCTAAAGGCGGTCACGTTGGCTTTATTTCTGGCGCAAACCCATTTAAGCCAATCTATTGGCTGGAAAAAGTCGTGCCTGATTACATCCACTCATTAATAAAATAGCGATACATCCATGCTTATTCCTTATCAACAAATTGCCACTGAGACGCTGAACAGCTTGATCGAGCACTATGTGTTACGTGAAGGCACAGATTATGGTGACAGTGAAATCTCAACGGAGCAAAAAGTTGCGCAAGTCAAAGCCCAACTGCAAAGCGGTGATGCGCTGATTGTATTTTCTGAGCTTCATGAATCAGTCAATATTGTCAGTAAAGCTGAGTTTCATGCTATGCAAAGTCAGGACTATACTTCAGAGCCCATTTACTAAGTATTCTCCGCTTAATGTAGCACCACATGTTGAGCCTTTATAATTAGTTGTTACAATCAAACTTCACAATCATAATAAAGGCGCAAACATGAAGTTAAGCTCAGCTCTTTGTGTTCTGACACTGGCCATCTCCTCTGCCCAGGCAAAAGAATACACCGCATCCGACCGTGCCATTCGTTTGGCTCAAGAAAACTTACTTATTGATACCCACATCGACGTCCCCTATCGCATCAATATGAAATGGGATGATGTTTCTAAAGCAACACAAGGGGGCGATTTCGACTACCCTCGTGCAATGCAGGGCGGGCTTAACGCGCCTTTTATGTCAATTTATATACCTGCTAGTTTAGAGTTTGAAGGCAAGGGCAAAAGCTACCAGTTAGCAAACCAGCTTATTGACGGTATGGAAGCGCTGGTACATCGCGCACCACACAAGTTTGCTATTGCACATAATACCAAAGACATCGAGGCACAATTCGATAAAGGGTTGATGTCGATTGCCATGGGTATGGAAAACGGCTCTCCCATTGAAGGGGATCTAAAAAATCTACAGCACTTTTTTGACCGCGGCGTACGCTATATCACCTTGGCTCATTCGCAAAGCAACCACATTTCTGACTCTTCGTATGATCTGCGCCGCAAATGGAAAGGGTTAAGTCCATTTGGTAAAAAGCTCGTCGTCGAGATGAATAAGATTGGTATGCTGATCGATGTTTCACACATTTCAGATAAAGCCTTTTATCAAGTCATGGAAGTCTCAAAAGTTCCTGTGATCGCCTCACATTCGTCGCTCAGAAAGTATACGCCAGGGTTTGAGCGCAATATGGATGACGAGATGTTATTGGCTCTGAAAAAAAATGGCGGTGTGATCCAAATAAACTTTGGCTCTAGCTTTGTCACTTCCGCATCGCGAACATGGTCTGATAAACGCACTAAAGAAGAGCAAGAAGCGACCAGTCGTGGCGCGACTAAAACCGACTTCCGCGCAGCATTTCTCGCGCGTAACCCTTACCCTTTTGCCTCTTTAGATCAGGTATTGGACCATATTGACCACGTAGTCAAGTTGATTGGTATTGAACACGTAGGTATTGGTTCTGATTACGATGGTGTGGGTGACTCTCTCCCTGTCGGATTAAAAGACGTGTCTACCTACCCAAATCTTGTACAAGGCCTTTTGGATCGCGGCTACAGCGATAACGACATTAAACTGATCCTCGGTGGTAATACGCTGAGAGTCTGGAAACAAGCTGAAGTATTCGCTGCGAAATTTTAACTTAAATCAGGTAGGCTACTCGGTCTACCTGAATTCTTTTCACTAAGTTAACGCCTTAACCCTGTAACAGCGTATAGCTGAGAACACACAGATGAACTCCCCATCATACGCCACCTAGGTCAAATATAGTGTGAATGATGATGTCTTTTCATTACACAGAGTTCGTTACTTTAGCAGTAAAGCTCACACTACACGTAAGGCGCGTGTACCTTTTATTTTAGAAGTGTAAATTAACTATATCATTCAGTGAGAACAAATAAGCGTAGAGGCCTCTGATATATTACTCATTGCATGACAGCCAACAGCATCCTTTACAGCTGAGCTTCAATACGCCTCTTTTTAGGTTAAGCAAAATGGTATGCCAACTTAGTTTTTTCCTAAAGCAGCATAGGTTCGATATTAAACTTTTCATTGTTCAAGTTCGGAGTGTTTTTTTAATTTTATATTTGGCCTATATTAAATATGCATGCTAGTGAAATCTAATCAACTTTCAATTCATGCAAAAACATCTCAAGTATAAAAGGAAATTAAAATGAAACTAAAAATACAAAAAAAGAAACTCAAGTCTCTATCTAGTGACAAAGGCATTATGAATGAACAAACCCCACAGGTAGCAGGTGGCGGTGTGTCTCAAGAAGGCTATGGCTGCAATGTAACAAATAGCTGTGCAACCAACCTTTCTTTATGCTGCCATGCATCTAAAGAAGCCAGTTGTATCGGTGGCTTTTCTTGCCGCTGCTAACTGTAATGCTAGGTGAGCGCGAGCCTTTTTAGGTTCGCGCTATTTAATACATGTAGTTATTAATTTATTTTAAGTCCAATAAACCCATAGCTATATAACTAAAATTAACGACTCAATATAACCCCATTGAACCGATAAAACCCAAGGCGTTAAAATAGACACCATTTTATAAAACCAAATTAAAAACCTCATAAAAACAGAAAATATAAAATAAAGTTGATTTTAAAAAATGCACTATATTAACTGTTTTAGTTGACACTTAACGTGTAACTTCGACTAATCAATTATTAAAAAGGAGAATTTAATGAAACTTAAGGTTGAAACAAAGAAGCTTAAAATACTGACTCACTAAAAAGTGTTAGAGTCTAAACACTCCCCAAATGTTGCAAGTGCAAGAACTGCTAATAAGGTATGCACCAAGATTAGATGGCGCACAGTTGTCTTGGTGATCGTTCGTCTTGTCGCCGTTAGCTGCAAACACATTACTTAGAGCTATTTTGCCCTAAAAACCCACAGAGCATGAACTCAGCTAACAATGGGACAAATAAGCTGTAAATTACGTATAAAAAAGATGAAAATGGCAAGCTGAGTGAAAAGTCAGAAAATTTCAATAAAGGGAAGAATAGTATTTGAAAAGCTTAAATACAGGAATTGGTTGCGGGAGCCGGATTTGAACCGACGACCTTCGGGTTATGAGCCCGACGAGCTACCAGGCTGCTCCATCCCGCGCCTGTATTGTTAAGTTTGTTTTACTTCTCTCTTAACTAAGAAGTTGGTTGCGGGAGCCGGATTTGAACCGACGACCTTCGGGTTATGAGCCCGACGAGCTACCAGGCTGCTCCATCCCGCGCATGCATCTAATTAAGATGCGCTTTAAGAAGTGTGCTTTTCAGCTCTTCCTTAAAGAGGTCGCTATAATATCTAAATTTATTTTTATTGCAAGGATTTGACATAAAATAATTGTTTAAACGAACAAAAATACATCAATAACACTTATTTTTAGAGATAACCCTACTTTTAGAGGCCTAAGTAGATTTATTGCAGGCGTATTTTATCAACAAAATACGCCTTCTGTTCGGGTAAAATTACCTCTGATGAGGGCTTATCAACTTTTGAAATTGCCAATCTGGATGGCCCATAACAATAAAGTCTGGGTTTTCAGTTGTTTCACGCTGGTTATAAGTGAGTGGATTAAATTGTGCATCGGTAATGCAACCACCTGCCTCTTCTACAATTACCTGCGACGCGCCAGTATCCCATTCACCGGTAGGTCCAACTCGTAAAAAGCAATCGGCTTTCCCTTCTGCGATAATACACGCCTTAAGAGAACAGGAACCAAGCGCAATGGTGTCGAATTGACTATTCAAATATTGGCTCACCGCTTCGATTTTTTGTCTTCGGCTCACCGCAAGTGTCAAAGTATCTGGCGGTGATACAAAGATCTGTTCATCTTGCTGCTTGTCACGTTTGAATGCACCGCCGCCTTTAGTTGCAAAATAGGTGACGTTTTTGGCAGGCCAATGGATCACTCCTAAGACAGGTTGATTATCTTCAATTAGTGCAATATTAACGGCAAAATCACCGCTTTCTAAAATAAACTCTCCGGTACCATCCATAGGATCCAACAGCCAGTAGCGCTGCCAGCTTTGTCGCTGCTCAAGAGGGGGGATCGGAGTTTCTTCGGACATCACCGGGATCTCTGGTGCTAACGTCTGTAAACCATTAAGCAATACTTCATTAGCAGCTAAATCCGCCGCAGTGACCGGTGTATGATCTGATTTTTCTTGTTGGCCAATATCATCTTGTTGATAAATTGCCATAATGGCTTTACCTGCCAACTGCGCCAATTCGATACAAGGCTCTAAGTAGGTTTGCAATTTAAACCTCCTTTAATAAATGCTGCTGTAATAACAACAATGCCGCAACACTACGCGCTTCAGTAAAGTCACTTTGCTCAAGTAATGATTGCCAATCATTCAAAGGCCACTTTACAACAACAAGAGGTTCTGGCTCATCGCCTATCAAGCGCTCAGGGTATAGATCTTTTGCAAATAGAATATGCATTTGCGCTTTAAAATAACTTGGCGCTAATGATACGGTTTTCAAATTCACAAATTCGTTAGCCCCAAAACCGACTTCTTCTTTTAACTCTCTGTTTCCCGCTTCAATCGGTGTTTCACCAGGATCAATCAACCCTTTTGGAAACCCCAATTGATAGTCATGTGTGCCCGCACAGTACTCTCTGACTAATAATAGTTCATTTTCAGCAGTTATTGGCACAATCATCACAGCGCCACGCCCACCCCCTTTCACACGCTCATATTGCCTTCGCTCTCCGTTTGAAAATTGCAATGACAAAGCTTCAACTGTAAACAGCTTACTTGATGCAACAACGTCAGATGACAATATTTCTGGCGGACATGGGTGCTTTTTCTGTGACATAAACTTTTATTTGCTATGATGTTGGTAACCTAATCATAAAGCCTTTGCAGTTAAAAGCCTATGTTAAATTGGTCTAAAATCGATACCGTTCTGTTGGATATGGACGGCACATTGTTAGATTTACACTTCGACAACCATTTTTGGTTAGAGCTCATTCCCAGAGCCCACGCTCAGAGACAGGGCCTGAGCCTTGAACAGGCTCGCGCAGATATACTTGCCAGATATGAAGCCGTGATGGGACAAATAGAGTGGTATTGTCTCGATTACTGGCAGGAACAGCTTCAGCTCCCCATTATGGAGCTAAAACGAGAAGTGCAGCATCTAATTTCTGTCAGAGAAGACGTGCCCGCGTTTTTACAAGCACTCAAGGACGCCGATAAAGAATTAGTTCTGCTAACTAACGCACACCCCGACAGCTTAAGCCTCAAGATAGAACGCACGCAACTTAGTGGTACTCAGTTCGATGGGTATTTAGATAAAGTCATTTCAACCCATGAGTATGGTGTCAGTAAAGAAAGCCAATCGCTTTGGCATCAAGTACAAGCTGATATTGGGTTTGATAAAACACGTACTTTATTTGTTGATGATAGCCTGAGTGTGTTGGCTGCTGCCAAAAAGTACGGAATAGGCCACCTATTGGCAATTAATAATCCAGACAGCCAGCAACCTCCTAGAGAGATCACTGACTATTTGGCGATCAGTGACTACCGCACATTGCTGCCAATCAAGTAGCCTAAGCAGGGTAACGGGCTGTTAGGCCGCTATAAACTTGCTTAGCAAAGTCTGGATGCTCTGTATCCAGACTTTTTACAATCTCAACTAGGTGTTCATTGTCTTCTTTGCCGTCCCACTCTTTGATATAAGTGCCATCTTTATAACCATGATCTTGACGGAAAAAATTCAAGGTGTTCTTACCGACATAACCACGGTATAAATCGTCAAGGCTCATGCCGATTTGTGCCATACATCCTGAAAATGCGGCTGCGTTAAAAGATTTTTCTGCCACAGCACTCGCCGCTAACTGCTCAAGTGTTTGTTTAAAATCGTCTGCTTGTGTAGGCGCAGCCAATTCTTGGTCAAGCTGCGTTGCCAGCGCTTCGAATGATGTTTCGCCATCGATTCTCAAAGATAGCCCAAAGTGAAAAATATCGACCAACTCCAAGATCACTTGCTCGGTATCCGGCGTTTGCTTTTTCCACCACTTCCAACCATAGTGGTCAAGCATTTCTGCGCACTCAACCCATATCGCTCGATACCATTCAAAACCCTGACTGAACCATTGCTCATGCACTTTGGTATTCATCGCATTTTGCATTTCCAGCATCACCACTAGCTTTGTGATATTTGCAGACATATTCGCTCTCTTTGACGTGATAAAATTACAAGGATAAAAACAATATCATACCCGAGCGAAAGTCTTTCGTCACTTTGCCTGTCTAATATCACTGACCAAACATTTAGACAGAGGAATTTTATGCAAATACTACTCTTTATTTTGCTTCTAGTTATGCTCCCGAGTGTATCAGCTGCGACTGCTACCAATATCACTAACTCCCCAGATACAGTCGCGCCTTTATTGCCTGGCCTTGATGCCCCTAAATTGATACTTAAAAACAGCCAAGGTAAGCCAGTAGAATTGGCGCAATTATATAAAAACAAAACCACCTTAGTGGTCGTGTACCGTGGGGGATGGTGTCCATATTGTGTTCGCCAACTTAATGGCATTCAAAAAATTGAGTCTCAATTGGCTAAACTCGATGTACAGATTGTTGCAATTTCTCCAGACTCGCCAAAAGAACTGGCTAAAAGTACCATTGAGTCACCAAATTACATGCTACTGTCTGACGACCAACTGGCCTATTCACAAGCTTTGGGTTTGGCTTATTATTTAGATGACAAAACAGCAACAGCCTATCGCAATAAATTGGGTGTAAATTTTGTGGATCTCAGCGGAAAAGACAGAGTCGCACTACCTGTACCGGCAGTATTTGTTATCGATAAAAAAGGGTTAATTCAATTCCAGTACGCCAACCCAAATTATAAAGTACGATTGGATGAGCAAGTATTACTCGCTGCGGCAAAAGCAGCCAGTGCACTTTAAAATGCCAAACGGTGACAGATGAGGTATCTATCACCGTCTAACTTTTTAACGGTTTTCTAGTCGGTTATAGTCAAATAACCCAAACTCAACACCGCGTGTCTGTTTTGCAATTTGGTGTAGTAAATCACTGTATTGCCAAAACTGCGGATGTGTGCGTCTTATCCCAAACTGCGCTTTTAATGCCTGATAACTTGCTTCACTAGACACCTCCATTAGGCCGCTGGTAAAGGCGTTGGCATGCGCTTCGTTTGGCAAATACCAAATGGCTTCTGGATAATCACCAACAAAACCAGGTAAAACAGTGACGTAGTCTTCCGCATAAGCGCGCTGGCCTTCCTCATTCAATAATGACGAAATATTAAAATGCGCGTTGTGGCGCAATAAGGTGTAGCCTTTTAACTCACCCAGCTCATCATTCGCAAGTATAAATGACACTTGAGGCAGAGTCGCCACCGCAGTATTGGGCAAGTTATTTAACACACGCAAGACCGGAGGCACAGACAAATAGTCGTACTCTCTATGCATGACAGGGGCGAGGTATTCGGCGAGTTTTTCATAGAGCTCTCGCTGAGGGTCATCACTTTGGTAATTAATATGACTAGGCGCGCCGAGCAAGCTTTTACGATTGATAAACTCACTCAAGCTCAAATGTGATTTGCGATACCAGTGCTGCTTTATTTGTTGACGATGGCTGCGCGGAAGCAGATTAAGAAAATTTTGCTCCCCTTCAAGTCGCAAAAAGTCCATATACAGACGTGTGATCAGCTGGTGACCAATATTGCCATATACATCAAAGCCTGCCACCAATAAATAATGAATACGCTCGAACAATGCGTAATCTAAAACCCACGCTGTTTTTGGCTGTTGGCCAACAAACCCTTTCACAACTGTGGCACTGTTAAAGTGGCGAAATATGGTCAGTGCTGCGTTGGGATTGTGACCATCACCTTGCCATATTAGTGCTAAATCAATCTTTCCATTCTGATTGAAGATTTGCTCAGATAACCGGTTTTTAGCTTCTAGGTAATCACTTTGATGTTTTGCATATTTAGCCCAGCTAGACAACGGCAACACATTACTTTGCTCAGCGGCTGGTAGAAGTAGATCATCGTCATGCTGCATCAATAAAGCCTCAACAGCTGGCGAAGCATTTTTCTCTGGATCAACAAATGCCACCCAAAAATGGTCGTTGATCACATTCAATGCAATTTGTCCGCGACATACAGGCCCCTTGATAAAGCCCTTTACTATCAACTCAGCTTCATCCAACATAAACTGATAACGGGACTTTACTGGAATATCCGCAAATGTCTTAAACGGGTTTGCAGCCAGTTTTGGCGCGTAGTCTGGTAACTCGGAGACCGTGTAATCAAGGCCAATAAACTGCGTGTATAGGCGGGCCAACTTTTTATCATCTAATGCTAACGGCAAATGCGTTTTAGACAAAATGGTACTGCGCTCGTGCAGTAATCGATAATACACCCTATCTACTTTTGGATCATCAAACGGGCGAACCGTCGCGATCAGCTCAATTGGCTCACCGGGTGGTGTTTTAGACCTGACTAGCTTAAAGAAGTCAGTGTGACTGTGCTGTGCAAAATAGATATTAGCCAAGTACCAGTGCTCATAAATATAGCGAGCAGCCAATTGGTGTTTGTTACCAGACTGATTGAGAAACTGCTCCCACTTTGTCACCTGCTGTGCAACCGCCTTTGATGGTGCAGCCACTTCGCTCATTGGAGCGCCTTGTTCCATCCATGCTTGCAATTGCCCATACTCATGGCTTGTCAGTGCAGGCAAGCCATAAGGCATACCAGCATGGGGGTTATCCTGAGCATACTGCCCATATTCATCCATTGTTGGGCAGGTTTGCTGTCTATCAAGGGAAAAGTCAAACGCATCATTCAAAACGGTTTGCTGAGGAAATGGCGTACGCTGCTTGAGCAATAAACTGTGGTACATCACACTGCCTTGTAAATTGGCATAAGCTGTTTGAACTCGCTCATTCAGCACGGGTGTGAAACCCTTGTCACGCCACTGACTAGTCGTTGTTGCATCAAATAGCAACCGTGTGGGAGGCTGAGCCAGAATTCGCGTGCCGTCATACACTAAGGTTTTACTCAGCCCTCTATCAATGCCTTGAGGCGAGCTCAATTTCAGTTGGCACGGGGCATCATAGCACCCATGACACACCACGCAGCGGTTATCCAGAATAGGCTTTACTTGCTGCAAGTATTGCGCGCCACCTTGGCGATATTCGACTAAGCGTTGACGAGGCTGTTCCGGTCCAAACAAATCATCATAATGACTTACCCCAAGAACAGCACAGCCACTGAGTACAATTAACGCAGCTACCAACCAAATCTGGCGCTTTTGCAACATGACTAAATCCCCTTAGACTTTATGCTCTTCTTCACCATCATCGTCATCATCTAAACCGAGATCAAAAGTCGGCATCATATCAACGGGAGGGGAAACAAAAAGCACATCTTCACCAAGTGGACTCAATACCGCGCTCAACACAGGGCCGTGATTCAGGATAAGCTGAGCCTGATGTCCTTCACTGAGCATTGTCGCAACATTCGCTTCAATATCTGTGAGTTCATAAGCTTCCAAAGGGATACTCATATTCTGATCTAGTGCCGGATTTTGACATAAATTTGCCAGCAAATCTGCGGTCAAATTAACCGAAAGTTGCATATCGGGAGACTCGATATCACGCGCTTCTAACTGTTCATTTAATTGAAAAAGGGGCAGTGTTAGGGGGGTATTCTCTTGAAGTTCCATACAGTTCTCTGGGCTTATTTTTTTGCAATTGTAGCATAGTTCGCTGAACCAGCCCCAAACAACTGTATTTGGGCTGATTCTATCAGCCCAGCTCAGAACATCACGCTCTTACCAAGGTAACTCTTCGCCGTTTGAATGCCAAAAGTTTCCAGAATTACTGAGCGTAAGTTCGTCTATGCGGGCAATTAAGCGATTAGCAGATTCTTGCGCAGAAATATCACCAGCGAAGTTCACCATTTGGGTTTGTACAAAACCTGGGTGTAATAAGGCAACCGCCACGCCTTTAGGTTTAAGTTCATGGGCTAAACTCACACCAGCTGCATTAAGTGCAGCTTTAGACATACGATAACCAATGTACGCGCCTGAGCTATTGTCTGTAATTGATCCCATTCGACTGGTGATCATTGCCACTTTAGCCCCTTTACTCAATTGGGACTGAAGTGCATGCGTCACTCGGATAGGTGCCACAGCATTAACCGCTAACTGTGCCTCAAGTTGAGCGAAATCCATATGTTCAAGACTTTCGTTACTGAATATCCCCGCATTGTTAATCAATATATCAATTGCCTGACCTTGTAATTGCGCCGATAGGCTGGCCACATCTTGCTCAACACTGACATCAATATTTTCGATAACAGTGATACCCAGTTCGTCAAGCTCTTCAGAACTGTTTCTCACCACAGCGGTCACCTGATAGCCCAGCTCGGCATATTGACGGCAAAACTCTAAACCGATACCTCTGTTTGCACCTGTGATAACAACATGTTTGGTCATTTTTTTCTCATTTATTTGGCTATTGATGATGTAAATAGTTGGGGCGTGCTTGTTCAGATTCAAGTGAATTTTCTCACTGAGCTCTGATAGAAATGAAGACTTCTGCTAGTCTTAAACGAAAGGTTTGCATTTTGGAAAACGCATTGTGAAACCCTTCTTTGCATTGATGCTGTTGTGTTTATGTAGTCAACCGAGCGCTAGGGAATTTAATATAAATGTCAGTGAAGGCATGTCTTTCCACCTTGGAAAAGCACAAATAGAAAAAATTTTTACTGAGATATACCGGCCTCTTAACATCACTCCGACATTTCATTATCTACCCACTCAACGAGGCCTTGAATGGGTCAACAGTGGACGTTTCGATGCTGAGGCTGGTCGTGTAGAAAATGCGATGACCACATTTGAACAGCTGCTTCCCATCCCTACACCTCTGGCAACCGTGCGTCTCGCGGTGTTTTGCTTGAAGCCCGAATTGTGCCACCTCAATGGTGAGCACGGTATTATTATCATCGAAGGCAGCTTAATGACGACACAATTTTGTGAGCGCACCAAACTCGATTGCCACCCCGTCCACAATAATGTATCAGCTTTCCAAGCTTTGACGCGCAATCACAGTGATCAATTACTGGCAACAGACCATTTTAGTATGGGCTCGCTTTGCGATTCTGGGCTGAGTAAAATTTACATGCGTATTTTACCTTTTCAGGGTGTGCTTATCCGCCACTATATTCACAAAAAGCACCAAGCACTCTTACCAAAACTAAACGATATCATTAAAGATAAAGTGAATAGTGGCGAATTTACCCGCTTTATCAATCGCCTAAATAGCGAGTTTGCTAATTGTGATGGTGAGATCATTGATCTCACCGCTGCTACTAATATTAGTCTGTAATCTTGTCCATAAAGGATGCCATCACTGAAAATACAGCGCCCTGTGGATCCGTTATGACAGCAAAGCGACCCACTTGAGGAATATCTGTTGGCGGTACACACACATCTCCTCCCAGTGATTTCGCTTTATCGGCAACCTCATCGCAATCAAGTACTGCAAAATAAAGCATCCAGTGTGGTGGCACACCCTGCCATTCTTCAGTCATCTCCAACATCCCCGCAACTGGTTTACCGTTATAGCTAAAAACCACATAGTCCATATTTTCCATTGCCTGATGATCAGCCTGCCAGCCCAGTAGGTCACAATAAAACGCTTCACTTTTGGCGCTTTGTTGGCTTGCCAATTCGTACCAGTAAGGCACACCAGCTTCAAGCTCTCTTCGCGTACCAGTATGAGCACCAGCTTGCCACAAGGCAAACCTTGCTCCACCGGGCTCTTGAAGCATAACCATTCTACCTGCTTCAGGAACATCATGGGGCCCCGCAATAATGTCCGCACCTAAACCTTTTGCACGCTGTGCCATCTCGTCAACATTCTCAACCGCAATATATCCTAACCAGTGACTGGGCACATGCGCTTCTTTTTGTTCTGGCATCATTTGATACATAGCCGCAACGTCATCTCCGTGCTTTTGCAGCATAGTATAAAAAACCCCCTCTCCAATTGGTTGGTCGACATGCTGCCAATTAAATAACTGAGTATAAAATGATTTACCTTCGCTCCAATCAGAGCTACATAACTCAGACCAACAAAATGCTCCTACCTGACTTCGTTCAATACGCGCCATACCATTCATTCCTATTGTGCAGTTCACTACATTACAGTTAAGCAGACTTTGTAAGCTTCGCAATCTCACCATCAGTTTGCAGACAAAGAAAGCGGTGCAAAAGAGAGAAGCGCATACGTTCAATTTGCGTAAGGTGAATAACGTGCAAAATGTAACGACAATGAGCGAAGCGAATACGTTCAATTTGCGCAAGGTGAATATCGTGCAAAGTATTAACGACTATGAGCGCAGCGAATACGTT
>NZ_JAKRFY010000038.1:0-49790 GCF_022347805.1 Pseudoalteromonas sp. Of7M-16
CTAGTGACACAAAAAATTGTGTCCCCTTCGTCTAGAGGCCTAGGACACCGCCCTTTCACGGCGGTAACAGGGGTTCGAATCCCCTAGGGGACGCCACTTTATTACACTTCTCTTATAATGATATTCTTCATTAATCTTGCTTATTAAATTCCCTTTGCTAACTTTAATTTACTATGCAATGCGCATGTGACGTTCGTGTTTAATGACTTTGGTAAATAAAGAGCGATATTCATCATAATATTGTTTATTGAGTTTTTGTCACTGGGCAAGATTTCAATGTAATCCAATCCCATAAGCTTGATTTAGAACAATTTTTAGTCATTTTTGTCATGCTCGCATTAGCTTTATCACTTACTATTGCTTTTTTATTTAGAGTGAGTTGCTATGACTAAAGGAAGATCCACGGTAACCAACCGAGAGTACGACTATCCCAGCTCCTATAATTTGCTGTCTACCACTAATACCAAAGGCCAAATTAAATATGCGAATCGCCAATTTTGCGAAGTTGCAGGTTTTGAACTTCATGAACTAGAGGGAAAGCCACATAATATTGTACGCCACCCAAGTATGCCTAAAGCTGCGTTTCAAAACTTATGGAACTATATCGAGTCAGGTAAACCTTGGATGGGTATGGTAAAAAACCGCTGTAAGAACGGTGATCACTACTGGGTGAACGCCTATGTCACACCCATTACAAATAACAGTGGCCAGACTGTAGAATACCAATCAGTAAGAACAAAGCCTGATCGTGCAGTCGTTAATAGAGCAGAAAAAATCTATCAAAAACTCAATGACGGTGCCTCGGCGGAAAGTTTTACCCGAGCTTCAATGTCCCTGTCTACTCAAATGATGTTGATTATCGGTGTATTTTACATATTGAGTATGGTCTTCGCGTCGCTGCCCTCGCCGTGGTCTTATATTTTAGAGACGGTACTGGTGGTTATTGCATTGGCATTGACATACCAAAGGTTATCGCCTGTTCGAGAGCTAAGCGAAAAAGCGCGTAAGGTTTATGATAACCCCTTGATGCAGAAAATTTATATCAATAAAGTCAACGACATTGCAGCAATCGAACTGGCTTTATTAGCGCGCGAGTCGGAGTTAAGAGCAGTGCTTGGGCGAGTTAAAGATGCCAGTGATACGGTACGTGAGCACGCAAAAGAAACCGTTGATGAGTGTGATAAAAGCGCACAGTTACTCAACAACCAGCAGGCGCAAACGGGTTCATTGGCAACGGCGATTAATCAAATGACCGCAACGATTCAAGAGATCGCCTCGAATACAAACAATGCGGCATCTCAATCTGAAGCTGCGCTAAAGTCAGTCAAAGAGGGCAGTCTAGCGGTTAATGAAAATATGGAGAACAACTACACTTTGTCTGAAGAGTTGACGCAAACACAATCTGATATTGAAGACTTGAATGCGCAAACGGTGAACATTGGTGGTGTTGTCGATGTGATCAGAGGGATCTCCGAACAAACTAACTTACTTGCACTTAACGCAGCGATTGAAGCCGCACGGGCTGGGGAACAAGGTCGAGGATTCGCGGTGGTAGCGGACGAGGTTCGTGCGCTGGCTCAAAGAACCCAAGACTCTACCAAAGAGATAGATGACATTGTCGCAAACCTTAGACAGAGAGCTGAACGGGCTGTGCAAGCTATCCAAAATGGCGTGGAAAAGTCAGGGCAGTGTGTCGAAAAAGCAGAAGGTACTAAGGCTTCTTTGGATAGCATCAATGCCATTGTTAACGACATTTCTAGCTTGAATTATCAAATAGCGACTTCAACCGAAGAGATGTCAGGGGTGAGTAATGAGTTAAACAATAATGCGGTGACAATTTCTCAACTGGCAACTGACTCGTTGCAAAGCTCTGATAAGTCGTTAGAAACCATGTCAAATACACAAAAAGCGTTGTCTGATCAAAAGTCTTTGGTTGATCAATTTATTGCTAAGTTTCAAGGGTAAATAACAAGGTAAAGGGTGTGATTGCACACCCTTACCGTAACACATCTATACAGCCCTTTTCGCGGGTGTCAAAAGTATACAAATAGCCAGTTTGTTCAATTTTATTATTTCCATATTAATTATGATTCCTTTTAGAGAAAGAGTGGGTGTGCCATATCGGCTCCTAACGACAGAGGTTTCATATGAACAAAGAACTACGACAAGCTTTCAAGCATGAATTGATAACCGCAAAAGCGCTGTATACGGAGGGAGATTTTGATAACTGTTTCAAGCATCTCGAAAGAGCGCATATATTAGGGCAGTCCTATGTGGTCAGACATACCCAAAGCCATTGGTGGATGCTAAAAGTCGGTTTTAAAACAGGTGATAAAAGAGAGGTGTTTGGGCAAATAATGAGAATACTTGCCTCGATTATTTTCTCACGTATTTGGGTGCCGAAAGGGAATACAGGTGGGACAAATGTGAGCCCGTTTAGGTCTATGCCAATACCACATGATCTTCGAAGCCTCTTGCGTGATTGAAAATGTAATTCGCTAGTGTTGTGACTAGGATTGCGGATACACTATTGTTAAAAGAAGATTGATAGGCACTTAAGTGACAACCTCTAATGTTTGGATAAAGACTGGCTTAGTACTGACATATGGTGAGAGTATTGATGCGGACTATCATAGCCATCTGGCCATGCAGCTTATCTGGCCTGACAGCGATGCGATGTGTACTTTGAACGGAAAAGTGCTTCAGAATGTTGCAGTCATTGATTCAAAACAGATCCACTGCCTGAGCATGACTAAGGGGTGGGTACTACTGATTGAGCCAAGTAGCATATTAGGACAATGTCTGAAAGAGAGATTGAATAGCCAGTCTTGGATGTCTATGCCAACATCGCAAGGGTCTGAAGTTGATTTGCCAATAAAGCAGCAGGGTGATGCGTTTGCTCACTTTGCCAGTATGCTAGCTGCAATAAACTTGGATGGGCGCTTGTTAGATACTGATTTAAGTGTTGTTACTGATACTCGTATAGGTGAGCTGCTGGACGAATTAAATATTTGTTTCGCAGGTGCATGTGCCAAACCCAATCAGTGGCGAGCAAAGGATGTGGCGCATAAACTTCACTTATCTGAGAGTCGTTTTTTGCATCTATTTTCGCAGCAAGTCGGGATAGCGTGGCGACCATATCTATTGTGGAGAAGAATGCTATGCGCATTGCAGATGATGATGAATGGCGCAACGGCTACAGAGGCTGCATACGGCGCTGGGTTTTCTGACAGCGCGCATTTGAGCCGCACATTCAGAAGTACATTTGGTATGACAATCAGACAGGCAAAAAGCTTATTACATTAGTTAAAAACAACTCCAATACTTGTCATAGAGGCTTTGTGGATCGGCTTTCTAACATAAGCGCTGTTTCGACAAGCTAGTTCAATTCTAGAAATCACGAAATGTAATAGTCTTTATATTTACTAGGTAACAGACTTTAAATTTAAAGTTACTTCGGAAATAGGGGCGGTCATTTTTTGTAACATTTCATTGGTGTCCATTGGATGACTGTTATGCCAAATTACCAAATACAAGGTGTTTAAAAATCAACCAGGTTAATGGTGTGGATAGGCATCAATATGAATGAGTCATCAGTTTGACGGCTCAGCTGGTCCACCCTGGCATATGCAAAATCACAAGGAGACGTCATGCTCACAGTACATATTATGGCAGGTTCATTTTTGTTGTTGTTTGGTATAGGTGCTTTAAGTTTTACTAAGGGAAAGCTCTGGCATAGATGGTCCGGCAATCTTTTTTTCTTAGCTATGATAATCATGACTGTTACAGCCGCGTTTTTTAATGGTGGCTTAACCATGTCAATGCTGACATTTTACTATGGCGTTACCGCTTGGGCCATTGTCTTAAGAAAAGAGCAATCAACGGGTATTTTTGACGTGCTGGCAATGTGTTTAATCTTGTACGTCAGTCTAGATCTGTTTTACTTTGTTTATACTGCTACTGAACTTTCTAATACTTTTAAAACTATTTTCACTATTCATGCATCAGTGGCGCTGATGGCCGCGTGTTTAGACCTTAAAATGATTTTAGGTGGTGGCCTTAGTGGCAAACATCGAATAGCAAGGCACACATGGAGAGCGTGTTTTGCTTTGTTAGGTGCTGTGATGTCTTTTTCTGCAAATACATCAGATAGATGGCCAGACTTTATAGACAGCAATGCCCTTATTTATCTTATGATTGGCGTGCTTTTTTATTGGTTGATCAGAGTGCTTTTTACAGGTTGGCACAATCGATTAAAAGATACTCTTGGCACGAGTGTCTTGGCAAAGCGATTGTTAGTATTGAAGCGAACTGTAAAAACATCATGAATTGCAGCCAATAATAACAAAAGTATATTTTCTGTTGGGTCTTCAACCAATATAGGTTGCTCTTGTTGTTTTGTGTTTTCTAGTGGTGTGCGCTTAGCGATCATGTAAAATGAGCAGCTGATGCACATCGCTTTACACAACACTCTATCGAGTCAGTGCCTAGTTTCGGTTAGTTGCTTGCGATACTGCCCTGGGGTGCAGCCAGCAAACTCTTTAAATGCACGGGTAAAAGGGGCGGCAGAAGCAAAACCACTTTCAATGCCAATAACGAGCACGGGCCAATCTCGTGTGTCAGGTGCACTTAGCAACGCTTTAGCGTATTCAATGCGCATCTGGTTAACGTAATGATTGAAGTTTTTGGCATTAAAACTATTGAGCATTATCGCGCGGATACGATATTCGGGAACATCTAACTCTCGAGCAATATCGGCGACGCGCAAACTTGATTCTAAAAAGCGTTTTTCTTCAACTAACAATGTTTGGATTTGACTAGCGAGCGCGTTTTCTTCTTGAATATTAGGCTCTGTACTTTTTTCTTGTTGGTTAAGCTGCTGTTGGCGAATTCGGATCAGCCCATGTGTGCTGGCTAATATTAAGGCATAAGCGAAAACCACAAGCCAGTCTCGTCCTGCACCTGCTAACAAATCCGTTGGTAGTGCTGTGGAAACTAACATCACACTGACAATGCAAATCATGAAAGAAGATAGGTAAATTGTGCTTATTTTACGTTGTACTGCTGTTGCACTGTGTAACACTCGATAGCCTTCCCAAAACGCGAGAATGAGCATACCTGAAGAGAATATTGCAATTGCCTCTGATAAAACGGTTATTAGCACAGGTAGCCAATTTGTATCTAGCAGCCACATCTTTTCAGAAAAACGTAAAAGGTGCCTCAATATCAAGCACGCCCCGAGTAAGCCGACAAAAAGGAGGTGGTGGCGGTTAATTGGATTGGTTTTTCGGAAAAATGCACGTGAAAATAGCCAGTATCCGCTACAAGTGGCAAAACCGAGTATACCTATCAGGTGGTGATAAGGGGATAGATAGTGATCTGTTAATTTATATGCAATATGCATTGACGAAGATGCACAAAAAACGGCAAACGCTAAATGTAAAACATGTATTTTTCGAAGGCGATAATGAAAGATAGCAAATGTCATACATAGCAATACAGTAATTAGCTGCGCAATTTTTAGCAGATCCAATTTATACTCCCTCCTACTTTTACAGTGATTCTACATTAATTCTGTTCTTTTTCGATAATCTTATGATTTATTAACTTTTTTTAGCATCGATTTTCAAATTCGATGCTCTTTAAGCTCACTCCCATGGCAGCATTGCGGTGAAATTTAGAAAACAAGGTATGGTTATGCGAAGAAAATCTATGAGTGGTATTGAAGGCAGTTATGTAAGTAGTGATAATAGGAACGAGTATGATCCGATGCGAGATGACGCTCCAAAAGTCGCGCTTTGGAAGACCTGGGGACTTCGAATAATTTTTGCGGCGATGGTCATCGTATTGGGCTCTAAGCAATTGAATTATCTTCTCGAGGGCGCTTCGCAGTGGAGTAATTGGAGAGGGCTCGGACACTCTATGCTATTCACACTTGCTATATTGGCAATTGGAGGCGTATTTCGCCCTTTAGCATTCCTTCCGGTTATGATCTATGAAATGGCTTGGAAAATAGTTTGGCTGGCTGTTGTCGCACTACCGCCATTCATAGCAGGTCAGGAGATCCCTAGCATTGTAAACGCAAAGGCATCGCTCATTGGAATTTGTGTGCTCATTATTTTGGTTCCATGGAAGTACGTGTGGTGGAGGTACTTTATGCAACCAATTGAGCCTTGGAGACGGAAAAAGCCTATCAACAAGAACAAGTAATAACAATAAACGTATTCAAAACAGCGATGATATCTAGGGGGTGCATATGCACACCCTTCGCTGCTTTATATCAAGGTTGAGCAATTGTGAGAGCGGACTGCTATTTTCAGCTCTTAAGGAGTTAATAGCACATAGCCTCGAACACCAATCAATCTCCAAAAAGCGGTAGCCAGAGAGGTTAAGAAGTTAAATTGCTATTCAACTTTCTCTTTAAACTCACATAAGTCTTCAATAATACAGGAGCCACACTTTGGTTTGCGCGCAGTGCAAACATAGCGACCATGTAAAATGAGCCAGTGGTGTACATCGACTTTAAACTCTCTTGGAACCACTTTTTCAAGTTTCTCTTCGACGGCGACGACATCTTTGCCCATGGCGAATTTCGTTCTATTGGACACTCGAAATATATGAGTATCTACCGCAATGGTTGGCCAGCCAAATGCACAATTGAGTACTACATTGGCGGTCTTTCTACCAACCCCTGGCAACGCCTCTAATGCTTTGCGGTCTTGAGGGACTTCAGAGCCATGCTTTTCAATTAGGATCTGGCAAAGCTTATAAACATTGTTGGCTTTGGAATTATATAAACCTATAGTTTTAATATATTCTTTTAATCCTTCAACGCCTAGCTCTACGATGGCTTCAGGAGTATTGGCAACAGGAAAGAGTTTACGTGTGGCTTTATTAACACCTACATCTGTGGCTTGAGCGGATAAGGTTACCGCGACTAATAGCTCAAATGGGGAGCTGTATTCAAGATCTGATTCAGGGTTTGGATTGTCTTCACGTAAACGAGTTAAGATCTCTAAACGTTTTGCTTTATTCATGACGGTTTTTTCAGTGTTTTGCTATGGTTGAACAAGCATGACAGCCCTTGATTACCCCGAGCAATCACACTTGGTTATTCACACCCATTGAATGACGGTTCAAGTGAGTGTGAAAAATGAATTAAGTAAGACTGGTTACGCGTGCTCTTTGTGTTTTTTCGACAGGTGCCGCGGGCTTTGTTTGTGACTTTTTACGCTCGTCAAAGTAATTCTTAGCCGCGATGATAAGGCCTAAACCTAAAAATGCCCCCGGCGGTAAAATGGCAACTAAAAATTGGCTATCAAAGCTGATGATTTCAAGGCGCAGTGATGCAGCCCAGTCCCCGAGCAGTAGCTCTGCACCATCGAACAAAGTCCCTTGACCAATTAGCTCTCGCATTGCCCCTAAAATGACTAATACGGCGGCAAACCCTAGACCCATCATCACTCCGTCCCATGCTGATAAGATAGGCGTATTCTTTGATGCGTAGGCCTCTGCACGGCCGATAATGGCACAGTTGGTCACGATTAATGGAATGAAGATCCCCAAAGACTGATACAGCCCAAAGGTATATGCGTTCATAAGTAATTGAATAATCGTTACAAACGCGGCAATGATCATGACAAAAACGGGGATACGTATATCTTTTGGCACCCAGTTTCTCACAATTGATACGGTTACATTTGAGCCTACAAGAACCAGTAGCGTCGCGATACCTAAACCAAGTGCATTGGTGACCGTGCTGGTGACGGCTAAAAGAGGGCATAGGCCAAGTAATTGAACCAACGCGGCGTTATTTTTCCATAACCCTTCATGGGCCAGAGTTTTTAACTCACTCATAACTGTTCCTCTTGGCAAGTATTTGGCTGTGCAAATAAGCTGTCAAAGTTTTGATGTGCATACCAAGTTGCGGTATTAACTGAGTGCACCACTGCTCTGGGAGTGATGGTGGCACCGGTAAACTGATCAAACATGCCACCTTCTTTTTTAACATTGAAGCGGGGATCCTCTGCTGATTGCACTTTTACCCCCGAAAAACTGTGCACCCAATCAGATTTTTTAACTTCGACTTTATCGCCTAAGCCCGGTGTTTCTTTATGTTGAGTAATTCGTACCCCTGCGATTTCAGCGTTGGCATATAGCGCAGTTAATATATCAATGTTGCCACTATATCCTTCAGGTGTAATATGTTGCACAAGTAGGGCAACAGGCTGGCCGTTATGTTTTGCACGATAAATACGGTGTGGGCCATTGGGGCCAAGTTCAGGTGCGTTACTTTCGATACAGTCTAAATACAGTTCATTGTTATATTTATCAGCGGGTAACACCTGTGTCAGCGTGCGCATTAAATGCTTTTTCTCTTGCGCCTCAATACGCGGCGCAGTGAGCTGCTGGACTAGTGCTACGCTGCCTGTGGTTGCTAGCGCAAACGCAGTCAGGATCGCGCCATTTTTTTTCATTGATGCAAGGATCATTTTTTAGCTCCATGTCCATATGTGCGCGGTTGGGTGTAGTAGTCAATCAAGGGGACCGCCATATTCAGAAGCAACACAGAAAAAGCAACAGCATCAGGGTAGCCGCCATATTGCCTGATTAAATACACTAAAAGGCCAATTAATGCGCCATAGATCAGCCGGCCCTTGTTTGTTGTTGAAGCAGATACAGGATCTGTGGCAATGAAAAAAGCCCCAATCATGGTTGCCCCACTCAGTAAGTGGAATGCTATGCCTGCTTGATTGCCCAATACATAACCAAATAGACTGCAAATTGATAATGACATAATCATGGCAACAGGAATATGCCAATTGATCACCTTGGCTTTCAGTAGGTAAAGCCCACCGAGAAGATATGCGATGTTTACCCACTGCCAGCCTTCACCGGCAAAGTGAGCGAAAGCGCTATTATCCATGGCTTCTGAGACCGTCAAGTTTTGCCCTGTTGCCGTTTTTACATGATCGAGGGGGGTGGCGCCGGTTGCTCCATCAATGACTTGCCTAGCTTGCTCCAGAGTTAGACCTGAACGGGTGGATTCAGTAAAAACTAAAGCCAGTTGGTCAAGTACAGGGAGTGGTGCGCTCAATAAAGGCTGAATAGGTAGCCAAGCGGTCATTTGTACAGGGAATGAAATGAGTAACAGCACATACGCAGCCATAGCTGGGTTAAATAAGTTAAATCCGAGTCCACCATAGAGTTGTTTGACAATAACTATGGCAAAACATGCGCCGATGACGACAACCCACCAAGGCGCTAGGGGAGGCACACTCACCGCGATCAGCACACCGGTTAGCCAAGCACTTCCATCGCTTAATGTTGGCCATACGGGCCGACCGCGCAGTGTGAGCATTGCAGCTTCTGCTAGGCTTACGGTGATCAGTGCCAGCGCGAGCTGAATAAATACACCCATTCCAAAGAAGTAACTTTGCACCAAGATCCCAGGAATGCAGGCTAACATCACACAAAGCATGAGCTTGTTGACGGATTTCAGGCTGTGATTATGGGGCGATGAAGCCATGGTTAATTTCATGACAGATCATTTCCTTCTTGTTCTTGGGCTTTCTTCTTGGCTTTTGCGCGTTCGACGGCTGCGCGAATTGCTGCTTTGCGTTTATCTTCAGGGTTGAGTTCGTTTTCAGGTGTCGAAGTACTGTTTTCTTCTGATGTATCTGTACTTTCCACACGAGCTTGTTCTGCTTCTTTAGCAGCCTTTTTTGCCTTAGCACGGGCAATGGCTGCGGCCACTGCGGCTTTACGCGGATCTTCCGGGGCTTCGTCAGTTTTGGGCTCCTCGTTGACCGGCTCTTCAGCTTGTTCAGCGGCTGCTTCTGCTGCTTTTTTCGCCTTTGCGCGGGCAATAGCAGCAGCTACTGCGGCTTTACGCGGATCTTCCGGCGCTTCGTCAGTTGCAGGCTCCTCATTGACCGGCTCTTCGGCTTGCTCAGCGGCTGCTTTTGCTGCTTTTTTCGCCTTTGCGCGGGCAATGGCTGCGGCCACTGCGGCTTTACGCGGATCTTCCACCGCTTCGTCTGTTAGAGGTTCCTCGATAACTGGCTCTTCAGTTTGCTCAGCGGCAGCTTTTGCCGCCTTTTTCGCTTTGGCACGAGCAATGGCTGCGGCTACTGCGGCTTTACGCGGATCTTCCACCGCTTCGTTTGTTAGAGGTTCCTCGCTAACTGGCTCTTCAGTTTGCTCAGCGGCAGCTTTTGCCGCCTTTTTCGCTTTGGCACGAGCAATGGCTGCGGCTACTGCGGCTTTGCGCGGATCTTCCACCGCTGCATCAATTGCGGGTTCCTCGTTCACCGGTTTCTCGGCTGCCTTCGCTGTTTTCTTAGCTTTGGCACGAGCAATGGCAGCGGCTACTGCGGCTTTGCGCGGATCTTCCGGCGCAGCATCCGTTGCGGGTTCCTCGTTCACCGGTTTCTCGGCGGCCTTCGCTGTTTTCTTAGCTTTGGCACGAGCAATGGCTGCGGCTACTGCGGCTTTGCGCGGATCTTCCGGCGCAGCATCAGTTGCGGGTTCCTCGTTCACCGGTTCCTCGGTTGCCTTCGCTGTTTTCTTAGCCTTTGCACGAGCGATAGCCGCTGCAACAGCTGCTTTACGTGGATCTTGCTCATCATTTTCCACAGGGCGTTGCTCAGCTTGCGCTGCTTTTTTCGCTTTGGCGCGTGCAATAGCCGCTGCAACAGCATCTTTTGGTACACTACCTTGATCTGCGCCTGCTTTTTCTTCTTTGTATTTTCTGGCTTGTTCTTTTCTTTTTGCTCTTTCTAGTGCAACGGCGCTATTATCGGGCTCAAGTGTAGCTGCATCACCTTCTGCTTTTTTCGCTTTAGCACGTTCAATAGCAGCTTGTACCGCAGATTGCTCTGGGCGCTTTTTCTTAACACGTTCAAGCGCTTCTGAAACTTTAGCTTTGTCTTTTGCAGGCGCGCTACGCGCTGGACGTTTATGACGGTTTTGCCTTTCTTCTTGCTCTTTTTCAAGACGAATTTTTCGCGCTTCAAAACGCTCTTTGGCACGCTCAGCTTTAACCTTTTCAAGTTTTTGCTCTCGGATCTCGGCTTTCGCTACACGGTAATATTGCACCAAGGGAATTTCACTTGGGCAAACGTAAGAGCAAGCGCCACACTCAATACAGTCAAATAGGTTGTATTCTTCGAGCTTGTCGTACTCTTGTCCTTTCGCAAACCATTGCAGTTGTTGAGGCAATAAGGTTTGTGGACAGGCGTCTGCACAAGCACTACAACGAATGCAAGCTTGTTCTTGTCCTGCGATAGCTAATTCTTGATTGTCAGGTGCTAAAACGCAGTTGGTAGTTTTAACTACTGGGATCCTAACTGTTGGCAGAGTGAATCCCATCATTGGACCGCCCATGATCACACGCTGTTCATCAACAGGCGTAAAACCTTGGCTGTATAATAGGTGTTTTACTTCAGAGCCGAGCAGTGCCCAAACATTTTGAGGGGTTTGTATGGTATTACCTGTGACAGTGACTACCCGCTCTATCAATGGTTTACCTTTATAAATCGCCTCACTAACGGCAAATAAAGTACCAACGTTTTGAACCAATACGCCTACATCTGCGGGGATCCCACCACTGGGTACTTCTTTGGAAGTGAGCACTTTTATCAATTGCTTTTCGCCACCAGAAGGATACTTGGTTGGGATGGCGCGGACCAATATTTTGTCGTTGTGTTGAGCTGCAAGCTTCATAGCAGCCAGTGCTTCAGGTTTGTTATCCTCTATGCCAACTAAGGTGCACTGAGGAGACAAGATAGACATCATCACCTCAATACCTCGGATGATATCTTCAGCATGCTCTCGCATCAGCATATCATCTGCGGTGATGTATGGCTCGCACTCGACGCCATTGACTACCAAAAATTCAATCGTCTTAGCACTATCGGCTTTAACATATGTTGGAAAGCCTGCGCCACCCATGCCTGCAATACCTGCATGGTGGATAATATCTATCAGCGCTTTATTGTCTAGGTCATCAATAGATGTTCGAGCGTGCAAGTCACACCACTTATCTTCACCATCAGGCGTCAATACGATGCTCAGTTCCGGCATTGCGGAAGGGTGAGCTGAGGGCATGGGTTTGATATCTGTGATTGTCCCAGAGGTCGGCGCGTGGATCGGTAAAGACCAGTTAGTACCAGGTTGTGTTAACACTTGACCTTTTAATACATGCTCACCCTTATTAACAAGGAGCTGGCCATTAGCACCAATATGTTGTTTTAACGGCAGCACCAAGTATTCAGGTAGAGGTAAAGAACCGATTGAGACCTGATTGGAGATAGACTTTTGTTCTGGTGGATGAATGCCGCCGGGAAATTGCCACAGCTTGCCGCTTTCAATTTGTTCAAGTAATGTTTCCACTTAAACCTCTCAATCAAGTTGCTTCACTGGAATGGCGTCTATTTGCCACTTCCAAGATTGTTTTGTTTCGGCGACTGGGATCATGTCTATGCAGTCAACAGGGCAGGGCTCTACGCATAAATCACATCCGGTACATTCGTCGGCAATGATAGTATGCATTTGTCGGGTCGCGCCGACAATCGCATCGACAGGGCATGCCTGGATGCATTTGGTACACCCAATGCATTCATCTTCGCGTATATAAGCGACTTTTTTAATTGGCTCAGCTTCTTCTCCACCGGCGAGCGGCTTTGCTTCAACGCCCATCAAGTCTGCGAGCTTTTTAACCGTTGCTTCACCACCCGGGGGACATTTATTGACATCGTCGCCATTGGCAATTGCTTCTGCATAAGGTCGGCAGCCTGGGTAGCCACATTGACCACACTGAGTTTGTGGTAAAATGGCATCAACCTGATCCACAATAGGGTTACTTTCAACACGGTACTTAATGGCTGCATAGCCTAAAATTAAGCCGAAAACGAGTGCGAGTGCACCGATAGCTATCAAAGCATACAGTAATGTCATTTTACAACTTCACCAATCCAGAAAAGCCCATAAATGCAAGCGACATAAGGCCTGCGGTGATCATGGCAATTGAAGCGCCTTTAAACGGGGTAGGGACGTCTGCAACGGCTAAACGCTCTCGCAGTGCAGCAAATAACACTAACACTAATGAAAAGCCTACAGCCGCGCCAAAACCATATACGGCAGAGCTAATAAATGTGTGCTCTTTTGTAATGTTAAGTAATGCCACTCCAAGAACAGCGCAGTTGGTGGTGATCAGTGGGAGGAAAATCCCCAGCAATCGATATAAAGTAGGGCTGCTTTTTCTCACCACCATTTCTGTAAATTGCACAACCACGGCAATTACCAGTATAAAACTCATGGTGCGGAGAAAAGTCAGATCTAATGGCAGCAAGATATATTGATTAACTAAGTAACTGGTGACAGACGCAAGCGTTAAAACGAATGTGGTTGCCAATGACATACCTATGGCTGTTTCAAGTTTACTTGAAACCCCCATAAATGGACAAAGTCCCAAGAATTGAACCAATACAAAGTTGTTTACCAGCACCGTGCCGATAAGCAACAACATATACTCTGTCATTCATGCCCCTTAACTAACTATCTATCTGCGTTTCGCAACGTGTCATAAGACTGGAAATTCTAACAATTTTCCACGCTGAGATCACAACATTTAGCAGACTTTATTTGCATTGAAATGAAAAATTGGTAGGGAATGTTGACAATTCATGGAGGGATAAAGTATCCCTCCAAAACTTGTGGTTTTAGACTTCTTTGGGCTTTTCGATGTAATAACCTTGTACACCGTCGAGACAGAGCGTTTCAACGATGTGCTTTTCTTCTTGGCTTTCAACGCCTTCGGCAAAAACACTGACACCGATACGGTGCGCCAAATCAACCATTAAACGCATAAAATATTGATTGTTTTTGTCTTCTTCCAAGCCTCGGGTATAACTTGCGTCCATTTTGATAAAATCAGGTTTTAAATCCCTAAAGAATTTAAATGAGGTCAAGCCAACACCAAATCGCTCTACAGTGATACGTGCACCGACACGGTGAACCATATCTATAAAGCGTTTACTGGCTTTGATATTTTGTTGTAAGCCAAACTCACTGACCTCAAAAATGAGCTTAGATGCCAAGTTACCATCTTTAAGTAGTCTTCTTTCTAGCCAGATCACAAATTGATCGCTGTGGGCACTAGAGGCGGTAACATTGATGCCAAAAAACTTTTCGTTGAAATTACGTGTTTTTATTAATTCAAGTGAGCTATCAATTATCAGTTGGTCAATCTCAATAGCCATGTCGAGCTTTTCAGCCATGGCTAAGAAGGAAGCCGTCGGCAGCATTTGATTGTCTTCAGTTTTGAAGCGCGATTGGATCTCGGCATAGGCTTTGACATTTTTACCGATAGGCATAATGTTTTGCATCATCAGGTTAACACGGCGGCTGTCGATAACTTCCCGAATGACTCGGCGCCAGTTTTGGTTACCAAACCCAGCACCTACATTATTAACAATGTCACTTTCGCGCTGTAAATGCCACGCGTTAGCTTGTTTACTTTGCGCCATGCTCATTGCGTTATCGACGACAGAGAGCAGCTCTCCAAGGGGTTTGCCGGACTCATAGGACACAATACCAGCGTTTGCAACGGAGGCCAGCTCTTGGTTTTGCTGGTATTGGGTAAATCTAGCCTGAAGTGTCTCACCAAATTGCTCGGCCTCTTTTGAAGGAACATTTGGTAGAATAACGGCAAAGTCAGAGCTGTTGAGTCTGAAAACTTGGCTTCCTGTATAGGTGCCGCTAACGTGCTTAACAATATCTGACACGGCACGAATATATTCATCCCCTTTTTGATAACCACGAGTTTGGTTGATCATTTGCAATTCACTACAACGGATCATTGCCAAAGTACCAAAGCTTTTATTGTTCGCCTGTTCAATTTGATGTTCGTAATACTCTACAAACATATTGCGGTTGCCAAGCCCAGTTACAACATCTTTATAAGCTTCTTGCTTTATAGAGTGTGCAGCTGACTTAATATCTTCTTGTTTACTTTTCAGAAAGTGAGCTAAGCGATTAAAAGAGGGGGCTAATTCTGCGCCCAGTTCGGTAACTTTACCGGTATTGAAGTCTTCTTCTATGCTTTCTGTTACTTGGTTTTGCGTAATATACACATCAACGGCGTTGGCAACAGTCATACTGACATTGCGATTCAGCTTTTTATAGATGGCTTGCATATAAAAGATAGGAATAAAAGCAACAAGCGCAGAAATCAATAACATTAATAGCAGTGACTGCTGCAACAAAGAAGCTTGACTCTGAGCATTGATCACAAACTCTATTTTGATGTCTTTGGTTTTATTGACAGCAAATTGTGGTCGAATGGAATTAAAGGTGTTGGCAATGAGATCAGCTAAAAATGGTAGCTGGGTAGGGGCGCCCAGTTGCAAAACTGCTTGGCCGGAAAAGTCTCTTACTATAAAAGTAGAAAAAACATTTCCATTACTCAATGACAGGCGAATATGTTCTGGGGTCATATCATTCATGGTTTTTTCTTGAATGTAATTACTGACCATTTGTTGTGCGCTCATTTGCGCACGACTTACAGCGCTGTCAAAGCTTGAAGCAACAAAAAAGCTGCCCACCGCAGAGAAAAGTAACCAAGATGCAAATTGTAGAAATATGAGTTTTTTAAAGCCTGCCATTATTAATCTTCTGCCTGAAAATGGAAGAAATACCCTTTAGCATTAGTAAATGAATATAATGCTGCCAAACATAAATCGGGATTACTGAGAATTGCTCATATTGAAAATACGCTTATCGTGCATTTCGATATAGGTAGTAGTCCTAATTATATAGCAAAAATTCACCAGTCAAGGTGCTTGTAGAGTAGAGCATTGATAGGAAAAAGTCTAACATATT
Organism: Pseudoalteromonas sp. Of7M-16; assembly: GCF_022347805.1. NCBI lineage: Bacteria > Pseudomonadati > Pseudomonadota > Gammaproteobacteria > Alteromonadales > Pseudoalteromonadaceae > Pseudoalteromonas > Pseudoalteromonas sp. Of7M-16. Next base: position 15,886 of record NZ_JAKRFY010000038.1, read on the forward strand.
CTGAGAATTGGCTCCCCCTCCCCGACTCGAACGGGGGACCTGCGGATTAACAGTCCGTCGCTCTAACCAACTGAGCTAAGGGGGAACAATAGAATGATAAGAGTAGTTGGCTCCCCCTCCCCGACTCGAACGGGGGACCTGCGGATTAACAGTCCGTCGCTCTAACCAACTGAGCTAAGGGGGAACTACACTTTATAACGATTTGGCTCCCCCTCCCCGACTCGAACGGGGGACCTGCGGATTAACAGTCCGTCGCTCTAACCAACTGAGCTAAGGGGGAATCGTTATATGTTTAGAAACTTGGCTCCCCCTCCCCGACTCGAACGGGGGACCTGCGGATTAACAGTCCGTCGCTCTAACCAACTGAGCTAAGGGGGAAGCATGTCTCTCAACGGGGCGAAATATTAATGACGACACGGCGAAGTGTCAACAATAAAAATCACAGTTATGCAAAAAAACTGTCTTTTCGATGGATTAATCAACAATTAAGCTTTTTTTTAATCATCTTTAACTTCGGAACAGTGGACGTGAGCGCAGATTAGATATGAAATAGGGAGCTATTTACAGGATCGCAGCGATATGAGTTCGCAAATTTATCTTTCTCATGTCTGTATTAAGAACCCACATAATTAAGTTATTGCGTGTTTTTTGTGGTTTATGTCTCAAAATTATTCGAAAGGACTATTTTTTGCACTTTTTCTGAGATCGTAGATTTTGATAAAGTTGATCCTAATAGGGATCTTAAAAGTAGATTAGTTTGCACTTCTTTTACAGTCGATTTGGTAAATATTTTACTCAAATTTTACCTATTTAATGCATAGGCTAGCCATCTGTTTTTTAAAAGCTACTTAAAAACAATCTGTTATGTGTTTTTTACCTATCATTTGGCCGCTTGCATATTTGTCAAATTGGGCTACACACGAGCAAAAAAACGCAAAGAATGGGTGTGATCATGGCTATTAAATAAAATGATCATTTAAATAAAATGAATTGGCCGATATGATCCCTGCCTAGGCCTTTATTTTTAAAGGCTCTACAAACTTATCCACGGAATCTGTGGATAACATTGTTTATTAATCTTTAAGAACTCTACGAAAGCTAAGTAAACCGTGGCATTAGAGGGAAGCAATAGTTTTTTATGTTTTTTTAAATTTCAATAAAATCATATATATAGCTCTTTTGGTTAGAATTCATGGCAGATGTGAGTATTTTTAAAGATTTATTTCAACATTGTTTGGTTGATGTGCAAAAAGTGAGCCGAAGAATGACTGAATCTGAAACAAAATTGACATTTTTTGTTCAGAGGTCTGTTTGACAAAGAATTGGGCAAAAAAACCAATTTTAGCTGTGTTAATCCTTTTTTGTGCTTCAATCGTATTGCGCACAATAATAGCATGGCATCATCCAGTATGATGATTTAGAATGATGGGCTGTTATACGAGGTATCATAATTTATGTCCGCAGTACGCCAATCTAGTTCCCATAGTGATATTTTGAGTGGCTCTATTCCAGCTACGTTAAAGCGTATGACTGTGCCAATGATATTTGGCATGATCATGTTGATGAGCTTCAATTTAGTCGATACGTTTTTTATCAGTTTACTAGGCACCAAGCCGCTTGCCGCGGTGAGTTTCACCTTTCCTGTTACATTCACCATTATTAGCTTAGCGATTGGTCTAGGCATTGGTACTTCTGCTGTGATAGCGAAAGCTCTGGGTAGTAAAAATATAGAAGAAGCCAAATTTGATGCATTTGTTTCTCTTGTTTTGGCGGCGGTCTTGGTCGCGCTGTTGGCTGGAGTAGGGTATTTGTTGATGGACCCAATATTTACACTTTTGGGGGCAGATGAAACCACACTTCCTTATATACATGAGTATATGAATGTATGGTTCTTTGGCGCAGTATTTTTGATCACGCCAATGATCGGCAATTCGGTGCTTCGAGCATCAGGGGACACCAAGACCCCAAGCATGATTATGGGGCTGGGCGGTCTCATTAATGCAGTGTTGGATCCAATACTCATTTTTGGTTTAGGGCCTATTCCTGAGATGGGCGTACAAGGGGCTGCAATTGCATCGGTAGTTGCATGGGCCGTTGGTGTGGTGGTAATTATTTACTTACTGGCAGTAAAAAAACGTCTTTTAAGCTGCTCAAGCCCTACCCAAAGTACTTGGGAGGCTGTATCCAAAATTATGAAAATAGGTTTGCCGGCGGCTGGTGCGAATATGCTGACGCCTATTGCAATGGCTGTGATGACTGCAATCGTTGCAACTTATGGTGCGCAAGCTGTTGCGGCATTTGGCGTGGGAAGTCGTATCGAGTCTATTGCTTGTTTGGTTATTTTGGCATTATCGATGACCTTACCTCCTTTTGTTAGCCAAAATTATGGAGCGGGTAATTTTGCAAGGGTCAAAGAAGCCTATACCAGAACACTTAGATTTGTACTTGTTTGGCAATTTGCAATTTACATCGTTTTACTCCTCACAGCGCACTGGGTGAGTCAAGCTTTTGGTAATGAACCTGAAGTCATAGAAATTATTAAGCTCTTCATTTACACGTTGCCGCTTAGTTATGGCTTACAGGGGATCATTATACTAACCAATTCATCTTTCAATGCTTTACATAAACCAATGAATGCGTTGATCTTAAGTATTGTTCGACTGTTTGTTTTTTATATACCCTGCGCTTATATTGGTTCTCATATTGCGGGGTTAACAGGACTGTTTATTGGCGCTGCAATTGGTAACTTATTTACAGCTGTTTCAGCGTATATGTGGTTTAGAAAAACCCTAAACAACATGCAACATGAACGTCTTGAGGTGCAACCTTCATGAATGAATCTTTTGAGTTAGTATCCGAATTTTCACCAAATGGTGATCAGCCGACTGCGATTGCTCAGCTGTGTGATGGTCTAGAGGCCGGGCTTGCCCATCAAACCTTACTAGGTGCAACGGGTACAGGTAAAACCTTTACGATGGCGAATATTATTCACAAGCTAAATCGCCCAACTATTATTATGGCGCACAACAAAACGCTAGCGGCACAATTATATGGCGAAATGAAAGAGTTTTTCCCAAACAATGCCGTCGAATACTTTGTTTCTTATTATGACTATTACCAGCCCGAAGCCTATGTTGTAGCCAGTGATACTTTTATTGAAAAAGACGCTTCGATCAATGATCATATTGAGCAGATGAGATTGTCTGCTACCAAGGCACTGCTCGAAAGAAGGGACACTATTATTGTCGCTTCGGTCTCTGCGATTTATGGTTTGGGTGATCCCGACTCTTATATGAAAATGATGCTGTTGCTCAAAGTGGGTGAAACCATGGAGCAGCGGGCTATGCTCCGTCGCTTGGCTGAACTGCAATATACTCGCAATGACATGGATTTCTCGCGCGGTACATACCGAGTGCGTGGAGAGGTTATTGATATCTTCCCTGCTGAATCAGAAACACAAGCGGTACGGGTTGAAATGTTTGATGATGAGATCGAACGTATCAGTTTATTTGATCCGCTAACCGGTGCAGTCGACAAACACCTAGTCAGAGCAACCATCTACCCAAAAACGCATTACGTTACGCCAAGAGAAAAAATACTCGATGCGATTGATAAGATCAAAGGCGAGCTAAAAGAGCGCAGAGCATATTTGATGGATGCAAATAAACTCGTAGAAGAGCAGCGAGTTGCGCAGCGTACGCAATACGATATCGAAATGATGCAAGAGCTGGGCTTTTGTTCAGGCATTGAAAACTACAGTCGATACTTGTCTGGCAGAGCACCAGGTGAGCCACCCCCGACTTTACTCGATTATTTGCCAGATGATGCATTGATGATCATTGATGAATCACACGTCACGGTCTCGCAAGTTGGTGCTATGTATAAAGGGGATCGAAGTCGGAAAGAAAATCTTGTTGAGTATGGCTTTAGGTTACCTTCGGCAATGGATAATCGACCGTTAAAATTCGAAGAGTTTGAATCTATTGCCCCTCAGACGATCTACGTGTCGGCTACACCGGGTGACTATGAACTTGAACGCTCAAGTGGCGAAGTCGCTGAGCAGGTGATCCGTCCGACAGGTTTACTTGATCCCGTGCTTGAAGTGCGCCCAGTGACAACGCAAGTTGACGATCTGTTATCTGAGATTTATCAGCGCGTCGAGTTGAAAGAGCGTGTTTTAGTGACTACTTTAACGAAGAGAATGGCTGAAGATCTCACCGATTATCTAAATGATCACGATGTCAAAGTGCGATATTTGCACTCTGATATAGATACGGTTGAGAGAATGGAGATCATTCGAGATCTTAGGAAAGGTGTTTTTGATGTATTGGTCGGGATAAACTTGTTGCGTGAGGGTCTCGATATGCCGGAAGTTTCACTAGTGGCTATTCTAGATGCTGACAAAGAGGGGTTTTTACGCTCGACTCGATCGCTAATTCAGACCATAGGCCGTGCAGCTAGACACCTTAATGGAAAGGCGATTCTATATGGCGATCGGATCACGCGCTCGATGCGCGCTGCGATTGATGAAACTGAGCGTCGACGTGAAAAGCAGCAAGCCTACAACGAGCAGCACGGTATTGTGCCGCAAGCCTTAAATAAAAAGATCACCGATGTGATGGATTTGGGCGAAGAAGTGCAAGAGATTGATCATACAAACTCAAATAAAGTGAAGCAGGGTAAAGGTCTACCAATATCGACAGCAGGTAAATCAACGGCTCAGCTGACCGAACAGATAGCTCAGCTAGAAACTCAGATGATGACGCATGCGCGTGAATTGGAGTTTGAAAAAGCGGCGCAAGTTCGTGATCAAATCCAACTTTTACAGCAGCAGCTTTTAAATAGTTAAAGTAGGGAAAAAAATACCAAGTACAGATATAACACGACTCTTTTGCTGGCTTATTTATAAACAATAGGTGCTAAGTTGGCGAAAAACGGTTAAATTATCTAGTGTATGAAGTGGGCAAAGCGTAGCACCTGAATATCCAGCGGGTGCAGCTGAACCATTTATAGTTATCGAAATGCCATTTTGTGAGAGTCGCTCTGTACTGTGTTATTTGGTCACCAAGTTAGTTTATTACTCATTTTATTGTTATCAATACCGCTCACTTATGCGAGTGATCAGCAGGTACAGACTTCATTATCTCAACTTTCCCTCTCATTGGAACAAAATCCAAAACAAACATTAGTCAAAGTAGATGAGCTTAATCAGCTATTTATACACCCGCAGCCAAGTTCACGTTTTTGGTTTGAACTTAAAATTATTGAAGTCAAAGCAAAGACTAAACTAGGACACTTTATGGAGGCTAAACAGCATCTATATGAATTAGAGTCTTATCTCCCCGTAATGAGTACATTCAAGGAAGCGCCAGCACAGATCAAATTGCTGCAGGCCCAGTTAGCAATTAAACAAAGCGATATAAGTGCAGGATTACTGCTATTGGAGCAAGCACGAAATCTGGTGCCAAAAGAACACCTGACTTTACGAAGTGACATATTACATTTACTCGCTCGAGCTTTGAGGTATCAAGCTAACTACAGTGAGGCAGAGCGGGTCATTAAAGATGCCATTTCCTTGGTTGCTCCGATCCAAGACAAAGCGCGTTTAGCCAAGTACTACAATCAGTTAGGTGTGATCTACGATTACATGGGGAGTTTGCAACTCGCTCTACGTTTTCACGAAAAGTCGCTTAACATACAGCGTCAGCTACAAAATCAGCAGGGGATATCCAACTCACTGTATAATATTGGCGAAATTTATCGAGATCTAGAAAAGTACCCACAGGCACTTCAGCATTTTAAGCAGGCTTTAGAAGTGGACAAGGCGCTTGGTGATCCGATTCATATCGCTAACAGCCACGGTAAACTAAGCCAAGTTCATTTGCAGCTCGGAAAGATAAGCGAAGCACTAGATCATAGTCAAGAAGGTATCAAACTCGCACGCGCCAGTGGCGCTAATAGCGATCTTGCCTGGCAGCTGAGTATATTAGCCAATATTTATGTTGCACAGTCAGCTTTGGCACAGGCTTTATCAGTGGCGCAAGAAGCTTTAGAACTTGCAATTGAGGCGAAAGCGAAACGAACAGAACACACTGTTCGCATCGTCATTATAGAGATCCGTCTAGCTCAAGCTCAATACAAGCAGGCGTTATCTGAAATCGAAGCTGTGATGGCACTGCCGGGAATTGGCAACTCATATCGCGCTACTTTGCTGAAATATCAGGCGCAAGCATTACAGCAGCTAGAAGAGTATAAGCTCGCAATGCTCAGCCTTGAAGCATTTATAGATACTAAAACTCAGCTATATCATGATCTAGATAAACAGCAAGCCCTGACCATGCAGCAAAACGTAGAGTTTATACGGCAAGAGCAGGCTTTGAAGCTGATCCAAAATGAACAAGACCTGGCAAAAGCAACCCTAGAAAACTTAAAACTACAGCGTGGCATGGGGGCGTCGTTGCTATTATGCTTTATGGCTGTTGCCATCTATATATACAAAAGACAAAAACAGAAGCAGCAATTTGTTGAGCTAGAGTCCGACATGATGGCTGAATCTCTCGCTCAGAAAAATCGCTTATTGGCTGATGTCTCTCACGAACTAAGAACCCCACTCGCGGCTTTAAAATTGACTGTAGAAGCAATGCAGCACAATATAGAGCCTGATCCAGTCAAAGGTTTTTTGAAAATCCAGAAAAAGATCAGCCATCTCGATAATTTAATAAAAGATATCTACCAATCGGCGCAATTTGATAATGATGCCATGGTGTTAGATAAACAGCCTGTAGATGTCAGCATATTGCTTAAAGAAATTGTCGAGGAATTTCAGCCTATGTATGCGACCAAGCAACAAACCTTGTCATTTTCTGAAAAAGTGCACGACTCTATTTGTAATTTGGATGCAGCGAGGATCCGACAGGTTATTTTTAATCTTTTGAGAAATAGTCATTTTTATACCAGTTCAAGCGGAAAAACTCAGATATCCATGAATGTGAATGAAAAGGGATTGACGGTCTTAGTCGAGGACTCATTTCCAGGTGTCGCCAATGAAGATTTAGAGAAAATATTTGAGCGGCTGTATCGCTGCGAGGGGTCACGCAGCAGAGATCATGGAGGTTCGGGCCTTGGCTTGGCGATCTGTCAGCAGATCATCCAAGCACACAAGGGGGAGATCAGTGCTTCACACAGCGAAATGGGCGGAGTTGCCATTACGCTGTATATACCACATCAGAGTTTACTTAAAAGCGATAGCTGACACCAACGCCTAGTGCAGATACGTCCAGGTCACCCATATCTAGGTACTGATAGTTGACGTTCATCGCCATGCCATTTTGCCAGTCGTACTGCCATCCTAGTTCAGCGACAAAGCCGACACCATCATCTTCTTCTAAGGTTTTGCTACCTCGGTTGAGTTCATAATCATAAAAGTTAGCACCTAATTTACCGTATAGAGAGTTTCGCTCTGTCAATTTATATTGGCCTTTGGCCGCGACGATCAAATTGCCATATTCCAAATCGTTTGCACCTATTTCGAATAAGGTTTTGTTCAATTGAGTACACGTGAACTTTCTGTTTTGTGTGTCTGTGCATTCCCACTTATCTGAGTCACCACCGCCGTTTAGACCTACTTCAAGCGCCCAAGTTGGGTCAAATTGATAGTTGTAATAAACGTACAATTGGCCAACGCCGTCGCCATCTTGGCTCGAACTTTTGTAAGATGCTGAGCCACCAGATAACTGGGCACCCACTCTGTGCTTATCATCGCTGATGTTTGCCATTGTTGAAAAAGAAGTTGCCGCAGCCAGTACTAGTGAGAGTAGAGATAAAGTTTTCATTACGCATATTCCATTTGGTTAACTTGTGACTCAGTTTAGGGAGAAGGCCTGTGAGAGTCTGTGGCACCGTTGTCAAAAAATGTAAGGGTCAGTGAAAATATGCGAAAAACACTATTGTGTGCTAAAGCGATATTGAAATTGCTGACAGATCTGTTCAACTTGGCTTTGGGAAACTACGGCAGAGGAGCCACTGTGTTTTACTAAAGCGATTTCGATACTTGGTAGTGGTGGTAGTCGGGGATCTTTCAGTACAGGTAGGGCGTTTCGGCTCAAATTAGCCATAGCGGATATTGCGAGATCTTGTTTAACCAAGCCGCGTAGTGCACTGGCACTGCCTGAACAAGCGATAACACTAAAAGCTTGATTCTGTTTCATCAAGCCTTCAATTGCCGCTTGATGAAATCGACACTCTTTTTGAAAAACGGCAAGAGGAAGTGTTGATTGTTCTAAAAGGTTGGCTTGGTTTGCGCCAACCCAGACACCATGATCCTGACAAAGTAAATAGCCTTGCTCTGAATTGGCACTGCGTGTCACGATGGCGAGGTCGAGTAACCCTTGATCTAATTGACTTAATAATTGTGGGCTTGAAGCACATGTAACTTGCAGGTCTAGGTGTTCTACATTTTGGTGCAAAAGTTCAATGAGCTTAGGCAGGACAGACTCGGCATAATCATCGGGGCACCCTAGCTGGAGCAGTGTCTTGGGCGTTGCAGAAGCTAAGTTCGTCAATGCACTTTGCTGCAGTTGGACTATTTTTTTTGCGTAGCCCACCAAAGCCATGCCTTCACTGGTTAAATGCAGTTGTCGCCCTTCTTTAACAAACAGCTGCTGCCCTATGTCCTGTTGCAACTTCTTCATTTGCATGCTGATTGCAGATTGTGTTTTGTGCATTTGTGTGGCTGTGCGTGTAAAGCTGCCGGTTTCGACAAATGCCAGAAAACTCTTTAAAGCTTCTATATCCATGTATCAAATATATTGATGTATTGTATTTAAATTATCCGCTAGTTTTAGTTGAAATTGCAATCTAGCATTAACTGTCTTTTCAAAGAGTTTTAAATTTAAAGGAGTTACGATGCAGTTATTTATTGGTAATAAAAATTATTCTACATGGTCACTGAGAGCTTGGTTACTACTTGAAAAATTTGATGTGGACTATGAAGAAGTGAAGCTTGGCTTAGAAACTGAGCAATTTTACAATACCTTAGAAAATATCAGTCCAACATTAAAAGTGCCGACATTAGTTGATGGTAAAGTGACTGTATGGGAGTCCCTCGCTATTTTGGAATATATCAATGAAACTTACTTATCGGGGCAAGCCTTACCTAAAAATCGTGAACAAAGGGCACGTGCACGGGCATTGTGTGCTGAAATGCACAGCGGATTTACGGCACTAAAAAATGCAATGCCTATGAATATTAGAGCGAAGCGTCATGTTGAAGTCGATGCAAAAGTGTCAACAGACATTCAGAGAATTGAAGATATTTTTACCGAGCAAATGCAACATGGCCATCAAGGAGATTGGTTGTTTGGTCATTGGACAATAGTAGACGCCATGTATGCCCCGGTGTGTATGCGTTTTTATACGTATGGCGTCACACTTAACGAAACAGCTTCGAGGTATATTGACCATGTATTGGCTTGTCCTGTACTGGGCAAGTGGCGTGAGCAGGCGCTACTTGAACATGAAGTCGTCGAGTGTGATGAAGCTGGCACAGAACGAACAGAGTAAGTAATCACTCCATAATTTAGCCCAAATTTAGGGGTAGCATTGAGGGAGTTGTATTGATGGGAAAGAGTATGGAACTCGTCGCCGTAAATGATTTAAACCAAGCTGTGTACTATAACCTTGCACAAGCTTATGAAGCTGAGTTCTCTAAATTAACTGAAAAAGTGCCACGACAAGATGGCATGTTTGAGCTAGATACAGATATTGCACAGGAGCAAGTGTCTGCTTTTGTCTGCTATGTATCGGGCGTGCCTGCCGGGATTGCTGCTATTTATATGCACAGTGACAAAGATATGGAAATTGCTGAGTTTTATATTGTACCAGTATTTAGAAAAGCAAAGTTAGGGACTCAGTTTGCGCATGCACTATGGGCGATGTATCCAGGCAGTTGGACGATAAAGCAAATTGCTGGGGCGGGTTATGCCACAGAGTTTTGGCGCAGTGCTATTTTAAAGTTGCCGGGTTTAGATTTGATTGAAGATGAATATGTAGATCCATACTGGGGGAAGGTAACAAGACAGCGTTTTGAATGTTAGATTTGTTTTAGGTTGGTTTAGGGAAATGAGGGTGCCGACATAGATGAATGTGGCACCACACATTTTAGTGCTTAAACAACACCGCGAGGAAGACGACAGTCGTGGTCTTTCTCTGCAAGCTCTACAATCCAAGCTTCCTCAGCTTTAAAGCCTTCTTCGTTTGCTGTTACAACGTTAAAAGCTGCTGCTTTTGCCTTAACAGCAGGAGCTGCTTTTTTAGTTGCCGGCTTTTCTTCCGCTTTAGCGCCAGCAGAACCTGAAGTTAGCTCTTCGGTTAATGCCGCGACGTCAGCTAGGCGCATATTTTTGCCGCCATCAATGCTGTACCAGCCTGGTTTGATTGTGATTTCAGGCTTTTTGCCATTCACAGCTTCATAAGCAGCTTCAAATGCGCTTAGAACTTCAGTCTTATCAAGTTTACTCATCGTAGATCCCAGTCGTGTTGTACGTGGATACGCAGGTTAAGAATAAACGCCATTTATACCTATTTTTGAGCAATTTTTCAATTTTTTGCGTTTTTAAGCACAGATTCAAGTTTCATTAGGTCTAACTTTATGCAATTTACACCTTTTTACCGTCCATGTGCTTACAGGGCTTCACTATCTAGCGCTCTTCTAAGGGTTATCCACTTTTGGCCAATCCACTCGTGAGTATAGGTTGTAATGGCGTTTAATACGCTGCTAGAGGCAATAAATTTCAGATAAGTGGGCGTATTGTGATAGCTGAATACTTCCACTGGCGAAGGGTACGTATCAATTCCTTGTGCGGAAAAGAGGTCTTGTGCGCGATGCATGTGGCTGGCTGACGTAACGAGGATCACCTTGCTGTCTACTAAACGCGGCGCTAAAAGTTTGGCCTCTTGAGCAGTATCATACGCTTGTGGGTTTTGTCTAATGCGATGTGAACTGATCCCTATAGATAGGGCGGCTTGTGCCATCAACTCGCTACTTGTGACATTGCTTAGTCCTGCGCCGGAGACAATTAACTCGGCATTTGGATAAATGCGTGCCAGTCTGATGCCCTCAATAAGCCTTGCTATACCGGTACTCGAAAGTTGTTGGTTGGCTGTCAGTTTTGTATTGGGGTGCACGCCGCTGCCCAGAACGACAATTGCATCAATCTGCGAGTGTGCTTTTACAGAGAATGTTTTCTGAGTTTGCTCTTTGGGCGTAATTATGAAGTTTGCAAAAAAAGGGGTACTGATCATCCATAAGGTTAGAACGGTGCTTAAACAGGCTAGGTAGCTCTTTTTGTTTGCTTTAGAGGTAAGCAGTAATAAAAGAAAAATAATAATAAGAGACATCGGTAGCGGCATCAGCAGGCTACCGATAATTTTTTTTAGTTCAAACATAATTAGCTCTAACTTTCCCAGTTAGAGCTAGTTTAACCTGTCTGTCTATTATCGGCTAATAGATTGCTTACACGTATTCAAAAAGTGTCTGTAAACAGGGTTATCTTTCATGCTCTTTTTCATGGCCAAGTACATAGGGCGACTGAGGCCGAGTGCGCCAAGTGGAATGGACTTTATGAGTCCCTGACTTTCATATGGTGTTACTAGCCAATCCGGCAGAGCTGCTACACCCATACCTGCACTGACTAGTTGAAAGATCAGGAGGCCCTGATCGACCGACTTGAGTGTGCCATCAAAGCGTGCATTTTGAATAAAGTGCTTAAATATATCTTGTCGCTCTTTTGGGATCGGGTAAGAAATGATTGTTTCATCTTTGAGATCTAGTGCCGTGACATAGGCTTTTTTGGCAAGCTCATGATCTGGCGCAACAATCAACTTGAGCTTGAAATCGAAAACGTGTGCATACTCGAGCAGTTCAGGCTCTCTAATGTCTGACGTAAGTACAATATCTAATTCGTCATTTAGTAGCTCAGGGATCGCATCATAGCTGAACCCCTGCTCGTAATCTACGCGAATATCTGGCCAAAAATTATTGAACTCTTTGATTGTTGGTAGCAACCAATGAAAGCAGGCGTGACATTCTACACTCAGCTTTAGCTGGGATATTGGTTGATTCAAACTTTCTTTAAGTCGGCATTTAGTTGCTTCTACTTTAGGCAACACTTCACTGGCTAGCTCTAATAGCAACATACCTTGTGGGGTGAACCGCACGGGTTGGGTTTTACGTTCAAATAATTGACAATCTAATTTATTTTCTAGATCTTTAATTTGATGAGACAAAGCAGACTGAGTTAAAAATAACTCACGTGCAGTGTTCACCAGTGATCCAGTATCTTTCAGGGTAGCAATGGTTTTTAGGTGCTTAATGTCTATCATCATTAATAAATCTCATTCTAAACGTGAGTAAAACTCAGATTACATCCATATTACGCTGTACTAGCAGGTCATTCAACGTCTAGACGTCTACAATTCCACCAGCGATTGTTCAAAATTTCACTAAATCACTATAACACTATTTTTGACAGCGTTGTCATTATTTATTTAACTTTTTTTAAAAAAAATACAATTTAATTTTGCTCAAGTTGCATTTGAGAATCGATCAGTTGAGAAAAATCTACATTAGAATTAATTTTTAGACGTCTAAACATCTAAAGTGGAGTTGTTCGTCATGGTAACTATTCATAATTTAGGTTTTCCTCGCATCGGCAAAAAGCGCGAGCTCAAATTCGCACTAGAAAATTATTGGGCTGGTAAGATCTCCCGCACAGAGCTGGTTGAAAAAGGGCGCGCGATCCGCGCTGAGAATTGGGCTTTACAGGCAGAGCAGGGTGTTGAGTTATTACCTGTTGGAGACTTTGCTTGGTATGATCATGTATTGACGACTTCTATGTTGGTTGGCGCGATACCGGAACGTCATCACCAAGGCTGTGATGACGCCAATCTTGACACTTTATTTCGTGTTGCTCGAGGTCGCGCGCCCACAGGCTGCACATGCGCTGCAAGTGAGATGACCAAGTGGTTTAACACCAATTATCACTACATTGTACCCGAGTTGAGCATTAACCAAGCCTTTAAACTGGGCTGGCAGGAGTTGTTTGAGCAGGTTAATGAAGCTCAGCAACTTGGGTATAAAGTAAAGCCTGTACTAATAGGTCCTGTCACATATTTATATCTGGCTAAATGTGCAGGGGAAGAGTTTAACAAACTGACACTATTGGATAGTTTGTTGAATGTTTATCAACAAATATTGGCAAAGCTCGCAGAGCAAAACATCGAGTGGGTTCAAATCGATGAGCCCATTTTGGCACTTGAAATTGACGACAGTTATCGAGCTGCATTAAATACCAGCCTAAGTAAATTATCTGGCCAGGGCGTTAAAATATTACTTGCAAGCTATTTTGGCTCGGTGGCAAATTACTATCAGGACATTGCCTCCTACCCTGTTGAGGGCATCCATTTTGATTGTGTGACTGGTGAGTCAGATATTGAAAAACTCGACGTACTATTGCGTGATGAGCAAATATTGTCTTTGGGTGTTATCAACGGCAGAAACATCTGGCGTGCCGATCTTGAAGCGATATATCAGCAAGTTTCAACGGTAGCGAAAAAACGAGGAGATTGCCTATGGATAGCGCCATCATGTTCATTGCTTCACACGCCTGTCGATCTTGAACAGGAGGAAAAACTCGATTCTGAAATGAGATCTTGGCTCGCCTTTGCGAGACAAAAGGGTACCGAGTTATCTCTGCTCAAGAAGGCATTGTCAACCGATGACAGTACTGCGATTGCTGATTACTCAGCGCCTATCAATGCGAGAAAGAACTCGCCACGAGTAAATAGACTAGATGTTCAAGCAAGGGTAGCTACATTAGCTGAAACAGATGGTCAGCGTAATAATCCTTTTCCAATACGCAATCTAAAGCAGGCGAGTGTTTTACAGCTACCTTTATTACCGACGACAACCATAGGTTCATTTCCGCAGACACAGTCGATTAGAGCTGCGCGACGGGCTTTTAAAGCTGGGGAGCTTGAAGAAGCTACATATCACGCAAAAATGAAGGCGGAAATTCGTGATGCAGTGCTTGCACAAGAGGCGTTGGGTTTGGACGTATTGGTACACGGTGAAGCTGAGCGCAATGATATGGTTGAGTATTTTGGGGAATTGCTGGATGGGTTCGCGTGTACTCAATTAGGTTGGGTGCAAAGTTATGGCTCTCGTTGTGTAAAACCGCCAATTATTTGGGGAGATGTTACAAGGTCGCGACCTATGACTATTGAATGGACTGTGTTTGCACAGTCACTAACTAAAAAGAAGATAAAAGGCATGTTAACGGGGCCCATTACACTGCTATTTTGGTCCTTTATCCGTGAAGATGTCGATAAACATGTAATTGCAAATCAAATTGCCTTGACGCTTCGAGATGAAGTCGTTGACCTGCAAAATGCAGGCATCGAGATCATCCAAATTGACGAACCTGCATTTAGAGAAGGCATGCCGCTAAAAGCCTCACAGTGGTCATCTTATTTAGATTGGGCAGCATACACTTTTCGTGTGTCCGCTAGCGGGGTAAAGGATGAAACGCAAATACACACGCATATGTGTTATTCCGAATTTAATGGCATCATTGAAGCGATTGCTGATTTGGACGCTGATGTGATCACCATAGAGACCTCTCGCTCTAATATGGCATTGTTGGGGGCTTTTGAAAGCTTTGACTACCCAAATCAAATTGGCCCAGGCGTATATGATATCCACACACCAAATGTTCCAGATATTGGGTGGATAAAAGGTTTAATTCATAAAGCAGCAGAAAAAATCCCGGTTACTCGGCTTTGGGTAAACCCCGATTGCGGATTGAAAACACGAGGATGGGAAGAAACACGAGCCGCACTCGATAATATGGTGACGGCGACAAAAGAGTTACGAGCAGAACTATCTAGATCAGACTGAGCCCTAATAATTATTTGCGCTTTTTATTACTCATAGAAGTTTAAGTGTGCAAACCGAGATATGCCCTTGCGTGGGCATATCCGGTATTACTTAATGCGAGTGTTCAATTATTTTTGCTGATTGCGCTTGTAAAAAAGCCAGCGCTTTTTGACTTGGCATAGGCCGAGAGACTAAATATCCTTGCCCTAACTGGCACCCTTTACGTTTTAACCTTGCCCACTGTTTTGGCGTTTCTATTCCCTCAGCAACTACTTGTAGTCGCAAGGACTTTGCCAGCGATAAAATGGCATCGATAAGCGGGCTGTCTTTTGTTGACAGTTGCTCTACAAAACTTTTATCTATTTTCAAAACGTGAATGGGGAGTTGATGTAAATAGCCGAGCGCTGAATAGCCAGTGCCAAAGTCATCTAGGTATAGCCGCACACCTAGCGGAGTAATGCCATTAATGATCTTAGTGGCGAGGCTTAAGTTTTCAATGAGTCCCGATTCTGTAATTTCTAAACATAAACTACCGCTTGGCAATTTATACTCGTCGTACAGTGCATGGATATACTCAATAAATTCTAAACTTGCAAAGTGCCGAGATGAGACATTGACAGTCATTTTTATGTCTGACACGCCCTGTTGTCGCCAATTTGATAATTGCTTTGCCGCGAGGGTTAAAATATGCCGGTCTAACTCAATAATTTGTCCTGTACTTTCAGCAATGGGAATAAACTGATCTGGCGCGACTAATCCATTTTTTGGATGATGCCAGCGCACCAGTGCTTCAAAGCTAACTACCTTGGGTTGGTTTAAAGTAAATATCGGTTGGTAGAACAGTTCAAATTCGTCATTAATAATTCCATGCTGTAAATCATTTTCTATGTCTGCTTGATGTTTCAACTTGCTACGCATGGCATTGTTAAAATAACGGATCTGACTTCGCCCGGCAGATTTAGCTTCGTACATGGCTGCATCGGCTTGTTGTAATAGTGTGATGGCGTTATCCGAGTCGTGCTCGGTGAACGCGACACCAATACTGCTAGATGCCTGCAATACATGTGTATCTATGGTGAACGGGTTTGCAATTGCTTGTGTCAGTCTGTGCAGTGCTTTTGAGACTTGCTCTTCATCTTGGATATTTTCCATGAAGATAGCAAACTCGTCACCACCGAGCCTAGCAAATGTATCTGTTTTACGAATACATGTTTGCAGTGCTTTAACTATCGCGATTAAAAAGCGATCGCCTACATCGTGCCCCAAAGAGTCATTGATACTTTTAAATCGGTCGAGATCGAGGTAAATCAGACAGTGCAGGTTTGACTCGGTTTGGCGACCGAGAGATAAGATCGCATGCTTCATTCGCTCTATTAATAAGTAACGGTTGGCCAGCCCAGTTAAGTCGTCGTGTAAGGCCCTGTGTTCAAGCGCTTGTTTAGCCAATCGACGGTCAATGGCCATACTGATTTGCCGGCTTATATAGGTTAGGATGGTGTAGTGCTGGCGATTAAATGTTTCATGCTGCTCATAGCTTTGCAAAACAATCACGCCTTGATACTGATCATTGACTACAAAAGGCACCCCAAGCCAAGCCTGTGGAGAGCGGCCTATCATTTCAAAATGGCCCTGATCAATATGATGCTGAAATTGTTGATGGTCACACAGTAAAGCGGATTGTGTCCGGATCACATAATATGAAGCGGTATGCTTTAATTGTGACTTGGACACTTTTTGCTGCGCAAGGCACTTATTACCATCCTCAATTAAATACTCGATCTCGAGCATATCTTGTTTAGTATCGTAGATGCCGATAAAACAATTATTGGCAGGCAACACTGTATTGATTATTTTATAAAGCTCATCGTAAAACGTATCAAGCTCTTGAGAGTGGTATGTTATATTGGCGATCTTCAGGATACATTTTTCGATTAGCTGTGCTTCATTGAGCTGAGAAACCGTTGCAGTGAGGTGATCTACCGTACGAACTTGATATATTTTGGCACTTAACAAATGTGCGACGGTCGAGAGTATTTGTAAATGGCTTGAAGTAAAGTAGTTTTGCTCTGGGTGCTCGCAATCAATGACGCCAATTAACTGTTCTTTATATACCAATGGAACGCATAGCTCAGACAGTGCGGGCTGGGAATCTGCTATATACATCGGCTCTAGAGACAAATCACCAGATATAAAAGGTTTTTTAGTTCGTGCAACATGGCCAGTTATCCCGGCCGCGATAGGAATAGTTTGCTGTGCTACCTCATAGCGTTCACTGTGTTGTGCAACTCCCATACTGGCAACCACTTCTAAATACTGGCAATCTTGATCAGCTAAATAAATTACGCAATCGACAAAGCCGAGGCGTTTAACAACTTGCGAAGTAACGTAATCAAATAGCTCTTCTAAATGGGTAATTTGCAATAACGAGGATGAAAACTGATTGATAATGCTCAACTGTTCTGTTTTTGATTCTAGTTTTTTTTCTAACAGCATAGGCAATACTCGGTTGGACATTGATTGTACGTTATCTCACTTAACAATGTAATCTCAAATTATGTTGTAAAAAAGTAGAAATACCACTGTAAAAAAAAGCGCACAATCCGTACTTCAAACAGGTACTTTTTGGAAGAGAATGTGTTAAGCCTTTCAAGTGTTGATACCTTATATAGTATTACATCAAAATGAACATAGCCGGAATATAGCTGAGCCAGCACATTTCGTCGTCTACAAAATACCTTGAATTGCTTTACTAAAAGCCTTACAGCGCCTATGATCGGGCAAATTCAGCAGTGGAAATTAGCAATGACAAGTAATCAGACCCTTACCATTACTCGCCCAGATGATTGGCACGTACACTTAAGAGACGGTGAAGTTCTTAAAGATACTGTACGCGATATTAGTCGATATATGGGCCGCGCAATTATTATGCCTAACCTAGTACCTCCAGCGACTTGTACAGACACTGCGCTAGCATATCGAGATCGTATTATGGCAGCTGGACCGAAAGCGGGTTTTGAACCGTTAATGGTTTTATATTTAACAGACAAAACGACGCCTGAAGAAATCAAAAAAGCAAAAGCAAGCGGTCATATTTTTGCTGCTAAGTTGTACCCTGCTGGGGCAACGACTAACTCTGATTCAGGTGTAACCGATATCGAAAAAGTATATCCTGCACTAGAGGCAATGCAGGAAGTCGGCATGCTGTTATTGATCCACGGTGAAGTCACGGACTCCTCTATCGACATCTTTGACAGAGAAAAAGTGTTTATTGAGACTAAGTTGGCAAAAATTGTTGATGCATTTCCACAGTTAAAAATTGTACTTGAGCATATAACGACAAAAGATGCGGTAGAATTTGTTCGCTCTGCACCGGACAATGTGGCGGCGACTATTACTGCTCACCACCTTCTGTACAATCGCAATCATATGTTGGCAGGTGGGATAAGACCTCACTATTACTGTCTCCCTATATTGAAGCGCAATATCCACCAGCAGGCTTTAATTGATGCTGCGACCAGTGGAAGCAAAAAGTTTTTCTTAGGTACGGATTCAGCTCCGCACGCAAAAGATAAAAAAGAAGCTGCGTGTGGCTGTGCGGGAGCATATACCGCACATGCGGCAATAGAGTTATACGCTGAAGCTTTTGAAGAAGCGGGTGCACTGGATAAACTAGAAGGTTTTGCGAGCTTTTATGGCCCAGACTTTTATGGTTTGGAGCGCAATCAGGATACCATTACATTGGAGAAAAGTGCTTGGCAAGTGCCTGAGTCATACCCTCTTGGTGACACTAACGTTGTGCCAATTAAAGCCGGCGCTACAATTGATTGGCAAGTTGTAGAATAACCATTATTTCACACCATTTATTGAGTGTAATAAAAAGGCTGCATTTGCAGCCTTTTTCGAACCTAAACCAAATTGTCCGCTTATCAGAGTTAGCCGCTATAAATTGGCTGCGCCAAACACTAATAACCGGCATCTAGATAGCTCTCGATAATAAAGGTGAGTGACTATTTATTATCACTTTCATTTTGTCCAACATTCTTTATGGCCAAGCAATGCAAAGTGAACGTTTTAGTTATCCATGCATGCTATGTATCTGTATCCCTCGAAATTAGGCGTGTTCGCGCAGTAATTAGTATTATTCGACTATATTGATTTGAGTTCTTTGTAATACGATTATGACTCGATTCTGGTTCTCTTATTTTCATTTTTTAGTTGTGTCGCTTCACAAATGTGTAGTTAATTCTGATGGAGTTGCACTGGTTTTCAGCACTGTCGAAGCAAGCACAGTCTCGAATTGACTGATAAATCTATTAAAAAGAGGTCTGATAACTTAGATAGTTTAAAATTTAAAGAGAAAAGAATGTTGAAAATTTTATTAGAAAAATAGTGATTCCTTGTCAGGGTAAGATAAGCTAATTCTTTATTAAACATGGGCTTAATAAATTTTTGATACATTCAAAATGAAAAAAGTTAATGCAGGTTATGTTAATTGTTAAGGTGTACCTATTTTTAATAAAACCTAATTTGATTAAAATAATGTCTATTAATTTGAAATTATATAAATATAATATACTCTCAGTATTAGAGCTTTTTAATACTTCAATGAAAATTGTAATCAACACTTTGTGAGAGAAATCTAATGCGTGAAATAAAATCTTTTATTAAAAATGCTAGCTTCAGTGAGCTAACTAAAGCACATGAACTACTTCAAGATGCAATTGCTCAACAACAAGAGCAGGCACAAGCTAAAGAAGAAGTACTAGCTTTGCTAAAAGAAAAGGGATTAACGCTAGATGACTTAGTTGGTTCTGGTGCTATGGACAAGCGCAGCAAAGTCAGTCCAAAATATCGAATTGAAATCGACGGTAAAGTCCATGAGTGGACCGGGCGCGGTAAAACACCAAAAGCGTTCGCAAACGTAAATTTAGATGATTATAAGATATAAGTATAAAATATTTTTTAATCACTTTCTAAATTGAAAGGAACTATTCGTTTGAGCAGGTGAAGCACTAAATTGCTTCACCTGTTTTTATTTTCAATACAAAACCACTGCGTACCTGCTTTAGTTTATTTATCTTGATAGAAGCCTTCTTCTCTTTATTTTAAAACTATTTCTTTTTTACTTTTGAATTAATTACCTATAATAATTACAGATATATAAATGTACCTCTTATGGGTTTTGTTGGGCAGCTGTATTGTCGTACTTTATGGATGGCAATACCTTGACATAGCTCCTCGTGAAGATTCAGTGGTATACTTTTCTTTTGCGTAGATTGATTACTTGAGGTGCATTATTTATACGCTAAGGCCCTACCAAAAAGAAGCCGTGGAAAACACCATCGCGCACTTTAGAAAAAGCAACTATCCTGCAGTTATAGTATTACCCACAGGGGCAGGAAAAAGTCTGGTTATTGCTGAGCTAGCGAGGGTTGCAAAGCGGAAAATATTAGTACTGACACATGTCAAAGAATTGGTAGAGCAAAACGCTCAAAAATATGAGAGTTATGGATTAAAGGCGAGCATATTTTCTGCTGGTTTAAATAAAAAAGAACTCGATCAGCAGGTCACTTTTGCTTCTGTTCAATCATTGGCTCGTAATCTAGAGCAACTAAATACATTTTATTCATTAGTGATTATCGATGAGTGCCATCGTGTCAGTGGTGACGAAGACAGCCAATATATGCAAGTGATAAACAGGTTGAAAGAGTTTAATTCGCAGCTAAAGCTACTGGGCTTGACAGCAACGCCCTATCGTCTAGGGCTTGGATGGATATATCACGAGCATTACCATGGCTTTATAAGAGGCGAAAAAGAAAGTCCATTTTCAAAGTGCATTTATGAATTGCCATTGCGCTATATGATCAATAATCAGTATTTGACACCACCTAAGAAAGTCGATCCTGCGATTGAAAATTACGATTTTTCAGCTTTAAAGCCAGATAGTTTTGGTAAGTTTAGTGAAAGCGATATGAATAACTTGCTAAGCAACCATACTCGCGCCACTAAAAGTATTATTGAACATGTCTTAACGGAATCAAAGTCACGGCAGGGGGTGATGATATTTGCCGCAACTGTGCTACATGCAAAAGAAATTGTCAGTTATCTGCCGAGTGCAGAGACTGAACTTGTTATCGGTGATACTGAAAACAAACAGCGTGATAATATTATTGCTCGATTTAAAAATAAGCAGATAAAATTTTTAGTTAATGTGTCCGTATTAACCACTGGGTTTGATGCGCCACATGTGGATTTTATCGCGATCCTTAGACCAACTGAATCCGTAAGTTTATATCAACAAATTGTGGGTAGGGGTCTTCGTTTGGATAAGAATAAACGAGATTGCCTTGTAATTGATTACGCAGGTAATGACTTTGATCTTTTTCACCCTGAAGTCGGCAGTGTTAAACCCAATCCAGACAGCGAGCCAGTTCAAGTCCTGTGTCCAGGTTGTGGGTTTGCCAATACATTTTGGGGCAAACTTGATGAACAAGGTAAAGTCATTGAACATTTTGGCCGCCGTTGCAAAGGTATTTTAGAAAATGAAGCCGACGCTGAGTCGGTGCAATGTGATTATCGCTTTAGATTTAAAGAATGTGATCACTGTGGTGCTGAAAATGATATCGCTGCGCGCCAATGCCTCAATTGTGGCGAAGTTATGGCTGATCCAGACGATAAGTTGCGTGACGCATTAAACCTGAAAAATGCGTTAGTCATTCGATGTTGTGGTATGACAGCGGAAGTGATCAAGTCTGAGGTCCTTAAAGTCACGTATTTTGATGAAGATGGGGCTGAAGCAAGTGAAGTGTATGACTTTAATGTCAAAGGCAGTAAGTTTTACTTTCATAAGAACTTTGCTAAGCGCGTTAAATCAGGCAGTGCGGTAGGTAAGTGGAGTAGTGCAAATGAGGTTGAAATAACAACCTTGACGGCCCCTGATTTTGTCATTGCAAAGCAACATAAAAAGTATGGCTGGCAAATAGTCGAAAAGATTTTTGACTATAAGGGCAGTTTTAGAGTCGCAGATAAAAGTTAGTATAATAGCAAGCCGCAGCATGGATGGATCTGCGGCTTTATCAGGGCGTTACTCTTGGGCCATTAAACCCCAACCATCCCCGTATCCCTCGTGGCTATTTGCGATGGACTCAAGGTATTGCTCAGTTTGATCGAGCAACTCATGCATTGGGACCATAGTCACGGTAGTTAAAACTTCCCAAACACCAGTATCTGGACATTTCCCTAACTTAGTTTGCGGTGCTAAATCGTCTTTACTGATGGCTTCAATAAAGCGTTCTGCATTATCCTTTTGCTCAAATAATATGTAGAAATCAATTTTTTGCATTTGCGTAAGATCGACGCCTGCAGCCGCGATCTCAGATAACAGCTGACCATTGTCATCGTTTGGAAATTGCATATCATCACTCAATTAGTAAAATTATGCATATTGTCCGTTATCCTAGCTGAAATAAAAAGCATCGCAGTAAAATATTTGTCGAGAATATGCGGTTGCTTGTGATAGCTTTACCCGTATGTAGCGCTTACGAAGAATCAAAGCGTTGATAATTTTGCTAAAAGGGTTTGTGTGCCACGTCTAATATATTTTCTGATCACTCTGTGTGTGTGTATTCAACCTGTTTTTGCCAACGAGCAAAAGCGAATTTCTGAGATCAAAGTGCACTCGACTAGTGAACTTGCTGAAGAAAATACGAATCTGTATTTAAAAAAGTACCAAAATACTATTTTCTCACACCGTCAGGAACAGGCAATTTCGGCCGATATACAGTTGGCGTTGCAGGCTGTGGGTTATTATAACTTTGAAAGCGAACTTACTTATTCTAGCCAAGCTCAGGTTCTAAATATCAACTTGTCATTAGCACCTGCATTTCACTGGCAATCTATCGAAGTGCAAATTAAG
Source organism: Pseudoalteromonas sp. Of7M-16 (assembly GCF_022347805.1). Lineage (NCBI taxonomy): Bacteria > Pseudomonadati > Pseudomonadota > Gammaproteobacteria > Alteromonadales > Pseudoalteromonadaceae > Pseudoalteromonas > Pseudoalteromonas sp. Of7M-16. Next base: position 38,736 of record NZ_JAKRFY010000038.1, read on the forward strand.
GGCGAAGGTAGCAGAGATCTTGAATTAAGTTTGTTGCTCGACTCCTTACCGATTAAAAAAGGCGAGCAGATCCGTCATGACTTATACAGTGCTGCGAAAAATCAAATTGAGAGTGCACTTTTAGAGCGAGGTTATTTTGATTTTGTTTGGTCGCAAAGTGCACTGGAGATTAATCGCGCTCTAAAGCAGGGAACAGCAAAGCTTATTGTGGACTCCGGGGTACGTTATCAATTTGGTGAAATGAAGCTATCTGGTACGTCAAAAGCTGCACATTTTATTACTAAATTGGCTCCCTTTAGGCCGCATACAAAATATGATGCAAAGCTATTAAGCGATTTTAGTCTCGCGTTGAATGAAACTCCCTACTTTGCCAGCGTTAAAGTGTACCCTTTACTTAAATTGCGTACTGCGGGCCGCGTACCGATCCGGGTGGATGTGACAGATAAGCCTGCCAACAGCTTCGAAGTAGGAGGCGGTTATAGCACGGATCTTGGCGCAAAGTTTCGTGGTAAGTGGAATAAGCCATGGGTGAATGATTTTGGTCACTCCTTCAATACTGATTTGAATGTATCGCAGCGCAAACAAGATGTCAGCGCAACCTATACCATCCCGGTGGAAGACCCTAACACTGATGTACTGCGTGTGCTAGGAGGTTATCAGTTGCAAGATGACTTAACTGACGGGGTTAAGCTAACGGCATGGAATGTACAATTGCAAAGACAGTGGGTTTTGCAAAGTCACTGGGTAAGAACGGCTTTTATCAAGCGAGAGCATGAAAGAAGTGAGCAAACTGGACTCATACTTGATACCGAGATGCTATTGCCAGGTGTGAGCTATGCCAAAAAACAGAGCCAAGGGGGGATGACACCGTATTGGGGGAGCGAGCAGCTATTTACTATTGAAGTTGCTCATGAAAGCCTGATCTCCTCAACATCGTTAACCAAAGTGCACTGGAAACAAGCCTGGCTCAGAAGTTTTCAGGAGCGGCATTTAGTGATACTAAAGGCTGAACTGGGCGCCGTTATTGCAAAAGACTTCGATAAAACTCCGCTCAACTTACGTTTTTTTGCTGGGGGCGATCAAAGTATTCGTGGATTTGCATATCAATCGATTTCACCCAAAGGTGAGCAGGGGGAATTGCTGGGGGCCAAATATTTAGTTACCGCCAGTTCTGAGTATAACTATCAGTTTTTACCCAATTGGCGGGCGGCTGTGTTCGTTGATATGGGTACTGCAACCAATGATTTTGAAGAAAAGTGGGCTGTGGGGGCTGGATTTGGCGTGCGCTATCTTACTCCGATCGGGCCTGTGCGTGTTGATCATGCTTGGGGGGTGAGCAAACCAAGCCGCAGTACGCGTTTAAGCATTGTTATAGGGCCAGAAATATGATGAAACAGCGTATTTTACCTCTGTTGAAAAGCAAGTGGCTTATGCTGCTACTTGCTGGAATGGTGATGCTCACAGTGCTATTTAAGACACATACAGGTAATCGAATATTGCTCTTGGCAGCAAATTATTGGGTGTCGGGTCTCAAAATTGAGCTACTTTCTGGGCGATTATTTTCAGGTGGTTTGATTCAATTAGAATTTACAACGCAAGGCGCAGCTGTTACTGCTAAAAACATGCATTTGAATCTTAATTGGTTTGATTGCGCAACCCTATGTCTAAGCGCAAGTAGTGGCGAGCTAAATGTGCGTTTAACAAATTCATCAGAGGTGAAAAGTACTTCATCTGAATTACCTACGAGTGCTTCTGAGGCAAGTGATGAATATATTAAACTTCCATTTTCAATTGGTATTGAGAGCCTTACGGTCAAATCAATGACGCTCAATACAGGTCTGCAACGGGTATCAGCAAAAAACTTAGCATTTGCCGCCCGAGCTAGCGACGCTCATATTCAGGTGGCCTATCTCAGCGCACAAAGATTGATAGTTGACAGCCAAACTGTGGCAGAAAAAAGAGCTTTTGTGTTGCCCGATAAAATTGCGCCTTTGCAGCTTCCTTCGATTTTCATTCCTCTAGATGTTGAAATACAAAGAGTGCATTTAGAGGAGGTGACATACCAGACACCGAGCGATGCACCAACAGTACTGAGTGATATTCGTGCTGGTATCAGTGTTAAGCAACAAATAGCAGAGGTCAGTCAGCTTCAGCTTACCTATAAAGATGCATCTGCTCATATGGACTTACATTATGATATGTCGACCAGCGTTGTAAAAGGCGCTTTGAGCTATGGCAATACGCACTCGATTGCCGTGTTGCTTGTTGATGGAGACATGGACAATATAGCTTTAAGAGGTCGTGTCTCGGGAAAAGCCAGCGGCCGTATATCCTTGCAAGTTTCACCTACAGTGGTTAATTGGCCTTTTAACCTCCATGCGCGTCTGTCAAGTTTAGACATTGCTCAAGTGGGTAGAGTGAATCACCTCAACTTATCAGGCAGTGGTAACTTAGATAACTATCAAGCCAATGTTAACGCGGTATTTGATAGTTCAGCGCATTATGATGTTGGTGAAGATGTCTTGTTAGATATGTCGCTGACAGGGCGCTTGTCCATGGTTGATTTTAACAAAAGTCGTATCACAGTCGGTGATGCATTTTCAGAATTGTCAGCTCAGGCTTCATGGCACAATGGACTGAAAGCACAATTACAGGGTCAGTTACATGCGCTTCCATTACCACATTTGGGGATTGAGGAAGCGGCAACGCTATCCGGAGAGTATGAGCTACGGTTTTTATCTGCGCATGAACAGTGGTCAGTGAATATTCCCAAACTAGAGCTGATGGGTATGGTAGCCGATACACCTTTGGAAATTTCACTCAGTGGAGAAGTGAATGACGAGTATATAGGCAAGCTAGAGCAAGCTCGGATCACATATGGCCGTAGCACAGTGGAGGCTACTGGTGAAATTGGTAACAGTGCAGACTTGCACTTCAATGCAAATATTAACCACAGCGCGAATCGTGTTATACCTTTGGATGCGTTGATGGATGCACAGCTATACGTAAAAGGCAGCGTTACAAAGCCGCAATTAAAACTCAATGCGCAGCTCTCCAAAATTGACTTCGAAGATAAAATATCAATCAATCAAGGCACGTTGTCAGCAGAGCTAGATACAGCAAAAGACTATCAAGGGCAGGTCAGGCTTGATATTTCTGATATCAATGCAGCACAGCTCAATCACGGAAAATTACAATTTGTTTTAGATGGAAGCCGCCAGTCCCATGCTGCTCACTTGTCATTGCACAGCGCACAGTATGCGTTGATGACAAGCCTACATGGGCTGTTTGATAAAAATATCTGGCGCGGACAGATCTCAAAAGGTGCATTTGCTATTGACGATTTAAAAGGCAAGCTTGCAGCACCAGTCGATCTGCAAGTAGGCCAAGATAGATTCAGTTTGGCAAACACTTGTTGGTTGATCAATGGTGGTAGGGCATGTGCCTCGGCTATGTTGGCGGAACAGCAGGGCGAGATGAGTATTAATTTGGAGCATATTCCATTAAACAGCGTAAATAAATGGATAAAAAATGGCGTATCTGTTCAAGGCAAGCTGAATGGCACAAGTAAGCTCTCCATTAAACATGGAAATGTTGCAGCACTCGATACCAAGCTATGGGTTAAGGGCGCACAGGTGGCGATTGATTTGCCGGCAGAGGTTGAAGTCACCGATGAGTTACCTATTAATGTGCTGAATGTGGAAGAGTTTGAAGTGTCATTAGCCTCAAGCGAGAAAAATATTGAGGCTCAGTGGCATGTAGAGTTTGAGAAATTGGGATTGATTAAAGGTGGGTTGTCTTTTGCAAACATGCAAATAAGTCAGCAAGCAACTGGGTATATCCATATAAATGAGATCAAACTACGTCAATTTACCCCTTACGCACGTGCCTATTCATGGCCTGATATAAGTTTAGACGGATCATTAAACGGCACGATCAACTTTTCAGGAGAGCTGAGCAACCCATCACTTTATGGCCAATTACATGCTGAAAACCTGAGTATCGAGTCGAGTTATCTACCGATGCAAGTAACCGAATTGACGTTATCTACAGAGTTTGATGAGCGCCAGTTATCTCTGCAAGGGGGCTTTAAAACACCGCAAGATGGAGTAGCACAATTGTCTGGACATGTAGATTGGCAATCTGAATTGGCGCTAAATGCAAAAATTCAAGGAACAAATCTGCACGTCACACCTATGTCAGGTGTAAAAGTGGCTGTATCTCCTGATCTAACAGTAGATTATGCTGACAAATTAATTGATATTGGCGGAGAAGTGTCAATACCATTTGCTCGATTCACATTAGATGCTCTGCCAGACGAGGCCGTTGTGGTAAGTGGCGATCAGATCATTGTCGATGACACTGAGTCAGAAAAGGATCAAGCGCTTGTGGATTATCGTGCTGATATTGATATCAAATTACTGGATGATGTTCGAGTTGTTGCTCTTGGGTTAGATGCGTATTTGACCGGAGCACTAGATATTGAGCGTCATGTTGGCAATGCCCCTTTGGCTGGTGGAGAAGTATCCCTGCTAGAAGGGAAGTATACGGCGTTTGGACAAGACTTATTAATTGAAACTGGGCAACTTGGGTTTAATGGGCCTTTGGACAAGCCTTATCTGAACATTCGTGCGATTCGCAATCCCGAGACCACAGCTGACGATGTTATCGCAGGTGTATCTGTTACAGGGAGCATTGCATCTCCGCAATTAACTATTTTTGCAGAGCCAGCAAAGGATCAGGCTGAAGCATTGGAGTATTTGTTAAATGGCGAACGGCTGGGGGCTGGGGAAAGTTCGAATAATACGTTGTTAGCTCAATTTCTGCTTGCGAAAAGCATTGATAAAAGTAAAAGATTATTTACAAAAGCTGGAAAAAAGTTAGGATTAAGAGATATAAATTTAGCGGCAAAGGGAAGTGGTGATGATACACAAGTTGAACTTTCAGGTTACATTACACCGAGCGTACAAGTCAGCTATCGAGTTGGTGTATTTGCCTCATTGAGTGAAATAGCAGTACGTTATCGAGTATTTTCAAAGCTTTACTTAGAAGCGACGAGTGGTCTCTACGATAGTATTGATCTGTTGTACAAGTTTGATTGGGGTGATTAATGCGCTATTTGAGCTGTTTGCTCGTTGCCTTGTTTTGTTGTTCGACCCTTGCTAAAGAAGCAAAATATGTAAGAGTCACAGATGGGGCCCATCCTTACGTAATTGAGTTGATCGAGCTTGCACTGTCATATCAAAGCACACCATATAAATTACAGTATATAAAAAATATACCAACCCAGAGCCGTGCGATCCGCCTACTGGGCAAAGACAATGGCATCGATATTTTTTGGTCTGTAACCAGCTTTGAGCGAGAAAACATTGCGCGTGCGATCAGGGTGCCAATTGTAAAAGGGTTACTTGGTTACCGCATTTTACTGATTGACCAGTCTCAACAGCACCGCTTTTCAAATTTGAGCCATATCTCTCAGTTACAGTCTTTTCATTATGGGCTGAGGCATGATTGGCCAGATCACGATATTTTTGTTGACAACAAGCTGTCTGTTAACGCCTTTCACGCTTTACCCGGCGCTTTAAATATGCTGACCTCAAAGCGTTTTGATGCTATTCCCATCAGTATTTTGGAGCTGCCTGACATTTTAAAAACCTATAATGCTTTTGCAGAGCAGCAGTTGCTACTTTACTATCCATCAGCGGTTTATTTTTTCGTAGATAAACAAGATAGTGCGCTGTATACAGTGCTCCAAGAAGGTTTAAATAAGGCACTCAAAGATGGCAGTTTTGAACAATTGTTCTCTCGCCATTTTGCCAAGCTTGTCGAAGAGCTTTCACTTGAACAGCGCACATTGATTGAGCTGAGAAACCGCAGTCTCCCGCCCAGTGCGCCGCTTAATAATTCCCAGTTATGGTATAAAAAACAAAATGATAAAAGCTAAATCCACGTTGCTATGTGCAGTGGCTTTACTGAGCGGTTGCATGCAGCAACCAGACAAGCCCAATAAAGCTGTGCGTGCACCTTTTGATATTGTGAATACAGCCCCGAGTAGTGCATGGCGTAGCGTTAACAATGACAATGTAATTCGAATAGAACTTGAAACAGGTCATGTTTACGTTGAACTCAATGCCAAATTGGCCCCAAATCATACCAATAATATAAAGCTTTTGGCACGTGAAGGGTTTTATGAGGGCTTGAGTGTATATCGATTTGTTGAAGGTTTTGTTGCGCAAGGTGGAGACCAAACTGATACTAAGATCCCCAAAAAAGGACAGAAACGGCTCGCAGCTGAGTTATCTTACAAAACAAACAGTGCTTTGAATATTATGGCGTTAGATGGTTCTGATGGTTATGCGATACGCACCGGCTTTTTGGATGGTTTTGCGGTTGGGCAAAATCGAGATGGTACAAAAACTTGGATGACTCATTGCGCTGGTACTTTTGCTATGGCGAGGGGGAATGAGATTAATAGTGGTGGCACTGAGTTCTATATCACACTGGCACCACAGCGTTACTTAGACCGCAATATTACCGTCTTTGGCCGTGTGCTGGAGGGAATGCAACATGTGCAGAAGTTGCAAAGGGAACCTGAAAATGGACGTCCATTTAATCCCATCAAAGGAGTTGAAGTCTTAAGCGACATAGCCTCACAAGACAACAGTGTGTTTGAGTTTTTCGATACTAGTTCGACGCATTTTGAGGAGCTGGTAGCGGCAAGAACCAACCGACCAGAGCCGTGGTTTAAATTTACGCCCAATTTTGTGGATGTGTGTTCTATCACTGTACCAACAAGAAGAAAAGGTTAAAGAAAGTGCCGTCGCAACGGCACTTTGAAGCGAGTAATTACTGTCTGTTTACACGAATATTAAAGCGGGTTGCGTCTTGCTCACTTGAGCGGTAAGGGTTTATATCTAGCCCTCCGCGACGAGTGTAACGGGCATAGACTTCCAACTTTGTCGGTTTGAGAGCGCGTTGAATATCACAGTAAATACGTTCAACACACTGTTCATGAAATTCATTGTGGTCGCGAAATGAAATCAAGTATTTCAGAAGTGACTCTTTGCAGATCTGTTGGCCTTGGTAGCGGATCACGATACTGGCCCAATCTGGCTGGGAGGTGATCAAGCAGTTAGATTTCAAAAGATGACTATACAAGGTTTCAGAAACTTCGCTTTGCTCGCTATGTGCCAATATTCCCTCTTCAGGGCTGTAGGCATCAACTTCAATATCTAATTCGTCAATGCATTCCCCAGGCAACTGCGTAAATGGTAAGCAATTGTACTCATCCGGGCCGTAAAGTGTCACAGTGACATCACAATTTGCTGCTTTGGAGAGATCCGTGGTTAAGTATTTATGTACTTCTTCCTCAGAGGTAAATCGAGTTTGATTAAAGCTATTTAAATATAACTTAAATGACTTTGATTCAATAATATGCGAACTTTGACATGGAAAGACAAAGGTTGCGACTGCAACTTGTGGTTTTCCTTTACTATTTAACCAAGAAAGCTCATAGCCAGTCCAGGTATCCTCACCCTTAAAGGGCAATGCTTGCTCATCGACGGCAATTTGGTCACGATTGAGCTTTCGCGCAATAGGGTGTAGCAAGGTGGCATCATACTGAGATGCATATTCGGTAGTTTTACCAAGCACTGATGCTTTGAGTTCAGGTGCGTTGTTGTAATCTGTCATGTTTCACCAATAGTGGTTACAATGGCCGGAATTATAGCGAATTAAAATGAGAATGGCAGTATGGCATCTTTAACGACCATGATGGAAACGTTACATCAGCAATATGCGACGGCAACGAAACAACAACTCGGGCACCTGCCTCAAATCCCACACGATCCAGACTATCCTAGCGCATGTGAGGTTGGTGAAGCGGATACTTCAGGCAACATCCAGTGGCAAGCGGTTACTCGTCAACCTATGAATGGGTTGGAAGATCTTGCTAAAGCATTAGAAGTAGAGTTTCCAGCTGCATTGCATGCCTATTATGGCGCTGTATTTGCGGGTAATATCCGCGCCCAATTTGATGGCAATGATATTGAATTATTGCAAGTTTGGAATGAAGAAGACTTTGTAAATTTACAACAGAATATTACTGGCCATGTTTTAATGAAACGAAGATTGAAGCAAGATGACACCGTATTTATTGGTTTGACAGACAGAGATGATTTACTGATCTCGGTGAAACTCAATAGCGGTGAGGTATGTTTAGAGTATGTTGGTAAGCCAACACATCATGTGCTGGCTGAGAACATCGAATCGTTTCTAGCAGCCCTAAGCTTTAATTACTGAAAATCCCATGAAATATTCGAAACTAAGTGACACTTATCGCATTTAAAATCGAATAGTCCAAACCATGGTTCACTCAGTGCCCAGTCGCCATCGCAACTTGGGCACTTTCTTTGCCTCTCCGTTTCAAGGCTTTCACCACCAACGCGGTATAAATAATAGTAAACGGGCTTTTTGGTGAGGTAGCGAATACGTTTTGAGAGATCTAAGCCTCTGCGAGATAAATCACTGGATAAACTGGTTATCTCTTCCAAAGCGGCAAATTCACAACGTGTGGCTCCATTGATTTGAATCTGATCACAAGCCTGCCAATCTTCTTGCCATTTTATCAGAGCTTTATAGTCGCCATTTGCAATTGCTGGGATGTTGTATAGCGGTACAGGTTGAAAGTCGTCACCACAATACAGTGGACTACAAGTATGGACATAGGTTGTATAAAGGATATAGCTAGATGGTGCTTGGCACAGATCTGCGCCATTAGCGTGAATATCTTGACCAATCACTTTAACCTTTGGGGCCAGTAGACCCGCTTGTTGCAGCTGCTCAATTGCATGTTTGACGAAGGGACTGTGATGCAAAGGGTGTAATGAGTCTTCGAGTGGGCACATGACTCGAGTAATGAAAAAACCATCTTTGAGTACCGTCGGAAATTCATCACCTATGATCTGACCATTAAAACGCAATGCATTGACAAGCTGGTTTATGGCCTGCTCCGCCTTTTCAAGGGTCGTGTCTTGGTAACAGTCAAATGTTAAATCTACAACAAACATATTACTTCTTCTCTTCCAGTAGTGCTAAGAGTCTGTCCAGTTTAGCCTCTATTCTGTCTAATTGGCTTTTTGGCTCTGAAGGCTCAGGTGCACTAATTGATGCAGATTGAGTTATTGCATCTGGGTTATTTTTGTATGCTGCTAATGCGGCGATAATGACTGGCATAGGCAGTGGCTCTGTCAATTTAGCTTTGACGGTGGCCACTGTCGGAGTTTTACCTTCGGCAAGTAATGTACTGATGGCTTGTTGAGCTGCTGGGTGCATAAGAAAAGACCAAAAAATAAAGCTTAGTTTATCATTTTTATCTTATTTGCCCAAAGAGAGATCTAAGCTTTGAGGTACCTTAGACGCTTATCTCAACAAAGTATCTAACGTATCAATAATTTCACTCCAGTCTGCGTCTTCTCTTAACGACTCTTCAATAAAGTGTTTTTGTCCCTGATTCCAAAATGGCGCATCGACCAACAGTGTTTGGCTAGGTAGCTTATTGTTGTCGATAAACTGCGATATTTTCTCATCACTATTTTCCAAGCCTAGTTGGGAAAATAGTGATTTTAGTGAGTGGTAGCTGTTATCCATATGTTCTCCATTGAACAAGAAATACTCTACAACTATAGTAAATTTACGGCTGTTTTATACATCAGGTTTAATTCAGTACAGCCAAGCCGATTATATACGACTCTCTTTTTTAGAATAAATAATATACAAGGGAATATTATGTCTAATACAGAAGAACAGGTGCACGCCCCCACTGTTGGTGCGAAGTTTATTGAGCCAGAAGATATCCATGTTGCTGCTAGCCTACTATTTCAAGCTTACAGACAAGATCCATTGCTTATGCAAATTTTAAATGAGCCAAACCAAAGTAAGTATGATGCGAAGCTTAGGGCGCTCATACGCCAGGAGTTGTCACGTTTTAGCAAGTCGGGTCAACCGATATTAGGTATCTACATTGAACATAATTTAGTGGCGGTAGCGTGTGCATTTGCATCTCATTGTGAAATAGAGAAAAGCTTTGGTTGGCATTGGAGGTTAACCTTAATGATGGGAGCTGGTGTGCTGCAAGCCAAACAAATCATGGAAAAAGAGCGCGCAATAAAAGCACATTTAGGCGAAATGGGGGAATACTATTTCCTATCTTTTATTGCTGTAGATCCACATTACCAAGGACAGGGTTACGGTCATTATCTGCTTAGTGCACTGGATACCTTAGTTCGTGAAAATGACTTTATGTCTGGCATGGCAGTGTTTGTCACACAGGGTAATCAAGTCAACTTCTTTGAAGAGCATGGCTACCATTTAGTGAAAGAAGTTGTCTTTCGATCGGTTTCTGGCGAGTTACTGTTTAAAGCTCGAACAGACGTTTTGGAAAAACCACTGTAAGACTTTTCCTACAAGCTTGTGCGTATTAGTGGGAAGTATCGCGTGTCAGCATCTTAAAATTAACCTTAAATTATTGTTTTAATTTGCTTTTACTCAATGTTTCAATAGTTTTTAAGTTATTTAATTGAGAATATATCCTATTTATTAGCGCTAAGTTGCGTAGACTTGTTGGTGTTGAAGGACGAAAGGATGCAAAGCAAAGATTGCTACCAGGAAGGTATCGGAAAAGTTATACACGGGAAGTTCGGAGCGCTTAAGGAACTAAGTGAAGAGGAGCCAAGAGGCTAGGATACAGCACAGGATGTGCAGACATAGGAAATGTCAAAAGGGATAGGAGCACCGACGGATTAGGTGAAGAGGAGCCAAGGTGGCAAAGGATACAGCACAGGATGTGCAGACATAGGAAATGTCGAAAAGGATAGGAGCACCGACGGATTAGGTGAAGAGGAGCCAAGATGGCAAAGGATACAGCACAGGATGTGCAGACATAGGAAATGTCAAAAAGGATAGGAGCGCCGACGGATTAGGTGAAGAGGAGCCAAGGTGGCAAAGGATACAGCACAGGATGTGCAGACATAGGAAATGTCAAAAGGGATAGGAGCG
>NZ_JAKRFY010000039.1:0-43660 GCF_022347805.1 Pseudoalteromonas sp. Of7M-16
ACCCACCAAATTACACATATCCCGGGTTGTTAGCTCAGTTGGGAGAGCATCGCCCTTACAAGGCGAGGGTCACTGGTTCAAGTCCAGTACAACCCACCATTCACTTTCTATTCTTTCTGTTATGTCAAAGTTGTCTCCAAACTTCTTATTTTAACTTCTATCTCAGACTGTTTTAAAAGTTTGAAGAAACGACTAGACTAAAATTATTGCTAGCAACACCTTAATATCGATATGGCCGTTCAACCATTTGTTAATTCAAAAATTTTAATTGTGGAAGAACAACCTCTGGCACTTAGCTATCTAAAACAGTCGCTAGAACGTTTAGCCTATCGGAATATTTTCATTGCTGAGTCCGCCGCGGTTGCCAAAGAAAGCTGTGAAGTCAATAAGTTCGATCTGATCATATGTTCTTTTGATTTGAGTAAACGGCAAAATGGCTATCAACTTTACGAAGAGCTATTAAAAAAGCGTTTAATAAAACGCTGTACCGGATTTATTTTTACTTCTGCAGAAACAAGCCCTGAACTAGTCCATAGTGTTGTTGAGCTTCAACCCGATGATTTTTTAGTTAAGCCTTTCACCATCAAAGATTTACAGTCCAGAATTGAGCGCGTGCTAAAAAGGAAGCAAAGCCTTAAAAAGTTATATACGCTCATTGATGATGAAAACTATTCTAAAGCGCTCAAGTTTATAAATGCCGAACTAGATAGCCAGCAAACTAGCTACTCAGTTATGCTACTTAAGCTCAAAGGTGAAATGTTGCTTAAACTAAAGCGCTATGAAGAGGCGAAGCAGTTTTATAAGTCGGCACTAGAGTTACAAAAATTCACTTGGGCCAAACTCGGTTTAGTTGAAGCGTTAATCGCAAATAATGAAGATCTCACTGCACAAAAGCTATTAAAAGGCTTAATTGAAAAAAGCGAAACCCGACTTGCCGCACTTGATCTGCTCGGTCGTTTAGAAATTAAATTAAATCAGTTTGAACATGCCCAAAAAGCACTCCATGAAGCCTCGCAAATAGCACCACGCAATCTATCACGGCAAAAATCGCTAAGTACCGTTGCAATGATTAATCACGACTACGAGTGCAGCTACAATGCCCAAAAAGAGATTGCCAGTTTCGCTCGATACTCTATTCATGATAGCCCAGAGGTGTACCTAAATGCCGCTCGAGCTGGTATCGACTTTGCATTGGCTACCGATCAGCACGAACAAATAAATAAGATCACTAGACAAACACAACAATATTTGAACGATCTTAAAAAGCAGTTTCCACATGCCATTAATCAAACTCAAATGGATGTGCTTCATGCGCGGTTACATTATCTGAAAGATGAGCATAAAAAAGCACGTCAGCTCATGGAACAATTAGATGATGAACCCCAGATCCGTTCAGTGGATGCAGCACTCGATAAAGCCAAAGCATTTCATGAGTTAGGCTTTCAACATAAAGCCCAAGCACTCTTTGGCCAGATCATTGAACATTGTGAACGTCATCAAAGCCATGAAGATCCTGTCATGATGCGCTATTTGCAGCAGCAACATGATGAACGAAAAGACATTACCATGGGTCCTAAGGAGTTAAATAACCACGCTGTTAAACAGTTCAATAAAGGCGAACTTGACGTTGCATTAGAGGCTTTTTCTCAGGCATTTAGAGTCATGCCTAAAAATGCCAGTATTGCGCTTAACTTGTTACAGTGCTTAGCGGATGCGACTGGGAAAAAAGGTATTACGTTCAACACCAACCTTGCCAAAAAATGCCTCAAAGTGCTACAAAGTGCTGATCTTGATTCAGAGCAACTAACCCGCTTCGATAAACTGTTAGCGCAAATGAAGGAGATGGGGCTTGCGCAATAGGCGTCTGATGTATCAGAGCACCTATTACATTTCAGGGTGTTTAACTCACCGTTTCATGTTTAACCATCGCAAGTGCATTGACGCAATAACGCAACCCACTCGGTTTAGGCCCATCGGGAAAAACATGTCCTAGGTGTGCATCACATACATTACAGACTATTTCTACTCGATCCATACCATGCGTACTATCTAAGTGATAGGCGACTGCATTGGGCTTTGCTGGCTGCGTAAACGAGGGCCATCCAGAACCACTTTCAAACTTTTCTTGTGCGTCAAACAGTAATTCGCCACAACAAGCACACTCGTATTGTCCTGGTTCAAATAGACTGCAAGATTCAGAACTGAACGGCCTCTCAGTCCCTTTATTGCGAGTAATATGGAATACCGAAGGTTCAAGTAAAGCCTGCCATTGCATGATGCTTTTCTCCACTTTTCGCGGTGGTGTTGGGTTACCTTCTTTCGCCCAAGTCAGTATATCTTGCCAAAGTAACATGTTGATCTTCCCAATATTCATTTGATTTTTATTATTTGCCGCCAATAATAACTATCTTATCTATCTCAGCGCAGTAGCTTTTGAGCATATATCCAATTCATGACACAACTAGGACAATGTGCGCCACAGCGCTAATAAAATGAACCTGGAGCTACGCACCTTGTTAGGCACAGTGCATGACAAATTAACCATTCATAAGGTTTGAGCAGATAGACAAAATACCTCAGTATCATTTAGGCTTTTGCGGGCATTCACGTCAAGCTATTTTGGGTCTGGTTCAGGCCAGTCACCAAAAAAACACGTTAAATAACGGCTATTAATTAGGTACAAAATTACCCATGAAACCAATACAATTTGCGCGGCAAGATAAAATGAAAACTGGAAATGGTTGCTCGCCGCCTGTGAGATCAGCCACGCCAAATCTAGGACCGCGGTAAGCAATAGAGGCCACCGCATGTAGCGCCACGCCCTACCCCATTTTTGTGCACTACTGGGCCGCCGCATTGAATATAAAACGGTCGGTACTAATGCGATAGCAGCAATAGAAATAGCAACCAAAAAGTCGTTTTTTGAAGGAAAAAACAAACTCATAATATCTAAATCAGGGCGCCAAGTAAGTGCTGACATCAGCCACACAAGAAAGGGGCGAAGCAATACAAATAAAGTTAAATTGAACCCTAGTGGCGTGCGATACACACCATATTTATCCCAATATTCAGGCCCAAACCGCCCTATCAATTTACTCACTTTGCCCCCAAATAAAAACTGCGTTTAGCTACCTCTTTGAGGCAGGCCAAACTATTATGCTTGGTACTGCTCAAAGAGTGCGATTAAGGCCGCTTCATCCATAATCTCGATGCCCAGATCCTGCGCTTTAGTTAGCTTTGAACCTGCTTTCTCACCCGCAACCAAAGCATGTGTATTTTTCGAGACACTACCTGCAACCTTTGCTCCGAGTGCTTGCAATCGCGCTTTTGCATCATTGCGATTGAGTTCATTCAAGGTCCCGGTCAAAACATAGGTCAATCCAGCTAACGGCTGAGCCTGTTCTGATGGCGCTTCAATATCTGACCAATACACCCCAACTTCTAATAGTTCGGATACAACTTGCTGGTTGTGTTGCTCACCAAAAAAGGCATGAATATGCTGCGCAACAATCACACCGACATCACTCACTTCTTGTAAACTCTCAATGGAGGCATTCATGACTTTTTCAAGGGTTAAGTAATGGTTTGCTAAATTTTGTGCGGTCGCTTCACCGACCTCTCTGATCCCTAACGCATATAAGAATTTAGCTAACGTAGTCTGTTTACCTGCTTCTAGTGCATTCACCAAGTTTTTGGCAGACTTAGGCCCCATACGCTCTAGGGATTCAAAGTGCCCTTGGCGTAATTTAAATAGCTCAGCGGGAGTTTTGATCAGCTCCCTATCCACCAGCTGCTCAACGATTTTGTCTCCTAACCCGTCAATATCGAGGGCTTTTCTGGATGAAAAGTGCTTTATCGCCTCTTTTCTTTGCGCTTGGCATACCAACCCACCAGTACAGCGCGCAACAGCCTCCCCTTCAACGCGATCTACATGCGAGTCACACACCGGACAAGTGTTTGGAAATTCGATATCAAACGCATCACTCGGACGCTTGTCTAACACCACTTGCGTAATTTGTGGAATGACGTCACCTGCGCGTCGGATAATCACGTGATCTTTTACTTTAATGCCTAAGCGGTCAATTTCATCTTGATTATGCAGTGTTGCATTCGATACTGTGACACCTCCAACAAATATAGGTTCTAGCCTTGCAACGGGTGTTATCGCGCCGGTACGCCCGACTTGGAATTCAACATCGAGCAATTGAGTGATCTCTTCTTGTGCTGGAAACTTAAATGCAATCGCCCAGCGAGGTGCCCGCGCCACAAAACCTAATTGAGATTGCTGTTGTTTGTTATCCACCTTAATAACAACGCCATCAATTTCATAACTTAGTGCATCGCGACGGTTAAGAATATCTTGATAATATGCCAGCGCCTGCGCAACGCCATTAACACGTTTGGTTTCAGGGCACATAGGCAGGCCCCAAAGCTTAAGCTGCTCTAGTTGGCCATAGTGCGTCTCTGCCAGTTGTGCCCCTTCAACCGTTCCCATTGAATAGGCATAAAACATCAAGGGTCGCTTGGCGGTAATTTTTGAATCAAGCTGACGCAAGCTACCCGCTGCCGCATTTCTTGGATTAGCAAAGGTTTTCTCGTCTTTGGCCAAAGCGGTTTCATTGAGGCGCTCAAAACCCGCTTTGTCCATAAACACTTCACCACGTACTTCAACTTCCGCAGGGATGTTGTCGCCCCTCAAACGCAATGGAATATTACGGATCGTTTTCACATTTTCAGTGATATTCTCGCCAACTTGTCCGTCTCCACGTGTAGCCGCTTGCACTAATACACCGTCACGATACAAAATTGACACCGCGAGACCATCTAATTTGGGTTCACAACAAAATGTTAGCTCACCAGATTCTAGCAGGCGCTCTTTGATACGACGGTTGAATGCATTAAATTCTGCGTCATCAAACGCGTTGTCCAACGACAGCATTGGGACCTTGTGAGTTACTTGATCAAACTTACTCAATGCTGCGCCACCCACTTTTTGTGAAGGGGAGTCAGCCGTAAGTAGCTCCGGGTGCCCTGTTTCTAAATCAATCAGCTCTCGCATTAACCTATCATATTCGGCATCTGGCACGGTGGGCATATCCTGCACATAATATTTGTAATTGTGCTCTTCCACTTGTGCTTTTAATTCATTGATTCTATTGCTGATAGATTCGGACATTTCAACCTCTTAATAAAACAAAAGCCACCGGCCTGTGCCAGTGGCTTACTCTATCTTTTACCATTTCATTCGAAATACGATGCAGTTTACACCATAGAACTAGGCTGCGAACTCACGTACTTTTTCAACGTACGTTCTAATGGTATCTACCGTCAGTGGCTCGCGCTTACTGTCTAGAACTTGTGCACCGAACTCATCCGATAATTTTTTCGCTGCTCCGTGCAACATATTGAATGCAGCCATACTGTCGCCTTCACAAGGCAATGTCATAAATAAACTGACGCCAGCTGTGCTAAATTGCTCCATATTATCGATATCGAACGTACCTGGGTTATACATATTCACAAGTCTAAATAACACAGGTCCATTACCTGATGACTCTAAGTGGCGATTAAAAAAGCCCTCTTCAGAGAATTTAAAGCCCAAACTGAGTACACTCGGCAATAATTTTGAGCCTTCCATTGCTAAGCCTTCCGGCATTTGTATGTGCAGAATTATAAAATCCTGAGGCTCCACAGCGGGCTCTGCGCTCTGAGCTGTTTGTGCTTGTTCTTCTTGCAGAGAAGGCTGTGGATCAGCTTGTACTTCAGATGCATCCGTGGAGTGCGAATGCTGCTCCTCTTCTACAGCCGTAAAGCTCATATCATTTAGTTCAGGTTCTGAGGGTTTGCTATGCTCATTTGCAGTTGGCAAATTTTGTCTACGATCCTCTTTATCTTCTTTTTTTCTTACAGACCATAGCCCATGTATCAGTAGTCCACCTATGATCAACGCGCTGATCACGATTAATGCCCATCTTAATTCTGTGGCCATTGTTCACCTTTACTTTTATTATGTATGTGCCATCTGCACTGCTTGTTCTATATCTACGGCAACTACGCGAGAAACACCCGGTTCTGCCATAGTTACCCCCGTCAGCCTTGCGGCCATTTCCATAGCCACTTTGTTGTGGCTAATATAAATAAATTGCACCGTTTGAGACATCTCTTCAACGAGACGACAAAAACGTCCAACATTGGCATCGTCTAACGGTGCATCTACTTCGTCCAGCATACAAAACGGTGCCGGATTTAACCTGAAGATAGAAAATACCAATGATAATGCGGTCAACGCTTTTTCTCCACCACTTAACAGATGAATTGTCGAGTTTTTCTTGCCTGGTGGCCTTGCCATTATAGTAACACCACTTTCTAACAAATCATCACTGGTGAGCTCTAAATACGCATTCCCGCCACCAAACACCTTTGGAAACAACTCTGCAAGATCTCGATTGACCTGATCAAAAGTGGCTCTAAAGCGCGTTTTCGTCTCTCTATCTATTTTTTTAATCGCATTCTCAAGGGTTTCAAGCGCCGCAGTTAAGTCGTTAAGCTGCTCATCCAAGTACGTTTTACGCGACTGGGCTTCATCAAACTCTTCAATTGCAGCTAAATTAACAGCGCCTAATACCGACAGTTTTTGTGCGGTTGCTGTCAATTGGCTTTGATATACTCCGGTACTCACTTTTTCATCCAGAGTCTCAAGCACTCCTTTTAAGGTTTGCTTTAGCTCAATTAACGGTTCCAGCGCAGCTTGTGCTTTTACCAGCAAACTTTGCTCTTGTAATTGTAGCTGCTGTTTTTGCTCTTTGAGTTTAAGACTGTGCGATTGCGCATCCTGCACGCTATTTTGCTTTTCAGCAAGCTGTTGTTTTGCTTCTGAAACTTGCTGCTCCAAATGGGCCAATTTTTGTTGCTGTTCGCGGTCAGTATTCAGCAATGTCGAAATTTGAGATTGCGTCTCTGATAACGGTGCTTCTAGTAAAACCTGTTGTTCGGTATTTGCCTCCAATGCAGCCACACACAGTTGCAAACTTTCGCTTAAATGTACTGATTTTGTTGCGCTTATTTGCTGGTCACTCTGCGCTTGCTGCAACGCCATTTTCGCAAGATGCACTTGCTCTTGCGCTTGGCTTTTTCCTGTCAGCGCATTTTGTATCTGATGCCTTTGCGCTTCAACCTGCTCACGCTTCTCTTCTAAATTGTGCTGGGTCACTTCTAACTGCTGAGTACAGTGCAAATGATTTAATTCACGCTGCTCAACCAACTCTTGTGTCGTTGTCATTTCTTGACGAGTTTTAGTTATCTCAGCGGCCAATTTATCCGCTTGACTCTGCCACCCTTGCTGCTGTAACTCTAGCACTTCAAGGCGACTTTTATTTGCTGCAACTTGCTGAGCAACCGTGTGAACAGTTTGTTTATTCTGCTCTATCACATTTTCAAGCTCAGCATATTTGGTCGCGTTTGTGCTTAACTGTCGCTGTGCTTCTTCTAGCGCTTTTTGCTGGGCTGGCAAACTCGTATTTAAGTTATCAAGCTTTTGATAATTCACCAGTTGATTCGAGCCGCCTTCTGACGTCGGCATTTTGAAATTTTCGCCATACAAACAGCCTTTATCATCAACGGCAAAAATATAATGGGAAGTCACAGTAAATTGTCGATGTTTTCCTAACCACTTAACATGGTTTAAAAAGCTTGGGAAAACACCAGACTCTATAAACTGTGCAACACTGTCAGAGTCACTTGTTTGTGTATGCGCCCATAAACCCGCTCCATTGGGGACTTCGCTAATCGACAGAGAGTTCAGCCCAAGTAGCGCGCACTCTACAATTTGTGCATAGCCTTCTCGGACTTTTAACTGAGCTAAAAACGACGGAGCCTGTGACTCTTCATGCACATCAAGCAGGGAAATTAAGGTATCTCGCTCGGCTGTGGATTGTAACAGCTGCTGCTGCGCGTCTTGCACCACCTCTTCACTTTGGTGCAACTGCGCCTCGCTCTTTAGTCGCTGCTCTACCAGCTTTTGAGCCTGACTTTGCAAACTCGCCATCTCTTTAAGCAGCTCGTGCTGTTTGGCCCGCTCCTCACTCAATAACTCACTGTTATTTTGTGTCGTGAGCGCCTGTTCATCTGCTACCAAACCTGTGAGGTTATCTTGTAAATGAAGGTGTGTTTGTTTTGCCTGCTGCAAAGTAATATTGCTTGATGCATGTTGCTCTTTTGCCATAGTAACGCGCTCGGTCAATTCTTTGAGAAGACCTTCAATTTCACTATTGGCTTGATGCTGCTGTTCGTAAAGCGTTTCCCGCTCTTCCAATAGCGCCTCTTGGAGTGTTAGGCGCTCAGCAGCCTCTTCACTCTTTTGTTTATGTAACTCGCAAGTGGCTTGCTGCTGTGTCAAGAGCAACTGTGCATTGGCATGTTCAGCCTGACACTTAACTTGAGCTTCGCTGAGTTCAATGCGCTTTTCAGTGAGGTGGATCTTTTGCTGCTCAGCACGAGTCAGTGCTGTATGGGTTTTATGTTTTTCCTGCTGCAATACACTCAGTGCATCGTTTAAATGCACTACTTTGTGTTCGAAGCTAGCAATCACATCTCTTTGTCCACCGTGAGCCTGCTCTAAAAACTGTAGCTGCTCATCAAGCTTTGCTATTTGTTGTACTTTTTGCTTCAGCTTGTCATTAAAGTCCTGCCATTTAATAACGGCAAGTTGTCCTTTGAGAGTTCGCTCCTTCGCTTTGAGATCTTTGTATTTTTTTGCTGCTTCGGCTTGTTGTGCCAGTCGGTCAAGCTGTGATTGCAACTCTTTACGCATGTCGAGCAAGCGTTCTAAATTATCCCGCGTGCTTTTAATACGTGTTTGAGTTTCACGCCTGCGCTCCTTATATTTAGAGACACCTGCGGCTTCTTCTAAAAAGACTCTTAATTCATGAGGCTTACTCTCTATTAGACGAGAAATCATGCCCTGTTCAATAATTGCATAACTGCGAGGCCCCAAGCCCGTCCCTAGAAAGATATCGGTAATATCGCGACGACGACATTTGCTACCATTTAAAAAGTATAGTGACTGTCCATCTCGAGTCACGAGACGTTTAATGGCGATTTGGTTGCGATCAGCCAGTGACCCTGGCAACGTGCCCTTCGTATTGTCAAACATTAGCTCAACGGATGCTTGAGAAATCGCTTTTCGCTGAGTCGAACCATTAAAAATGACATCCGTCATTGCGTCGCCACGCAAGTTTTTTGCAGAGCTTTCACCCAATACCCAGCGCACAGCATCAATGACATTAGATTTGCCACATCCATTAGGCCCAACCACACATGTCATTTGATCAGGAAAAGGGATTTTAGTGGGCTCAACAAAAGACTTGAAACCTGCTAGTTTTATGTGACTTAAGCGCATAGAGAAAGCTGTATATTTTGATTAATGCCGCAACAATCGTACATTAAATTGAGCGGCGAAAATTATCAAGAATGATGCCCGTCGCCATAGCCACATTGAGAGACTCTGCTTGACCATATGCCGGAATAGTTATGGGCTGATTGATGTACTGACTGGCTTTTTCGCGGATCCCATGAGACTCGCTGCCCATAACAAGTAGCCCACGCTCGGTAAATGGAGTTTGATGAACACTTTGCCCTTCAAGGTATGCACCATATATGGGTCCGTTGTAATGGCTTAATAGTTGCTCTAGATCCGTTCTGATCACATCTACCCGCACAAACGATCCCATTGTTGCACTGATCACTTTTGGATTTAAATGGTCTGCACAGTCTTCACTGACCACCACCTGCTTCAACCCATACCAATCTGCAAGTCGAATGATCGTGCCTAAGTTACCTGGATCAGATACACCGTCAAGCGCCAATACGAAGCCACTTTTATCTATTTCTTTCGGCTCGGCAATTGGCACAATCGCAATGGCCGCATTATTGCTCACTAACGTACTGACTTTACTGAGAGCCTGTTCATCACATTCCGTAACTTGGCAATGCTTCAAGGTGTTTTTATGGCTAAGAATAAATTGAGGTGTGGCGAAAACCTGCTGTACTTCCACTTTTGCTTGCAGTAACTCCAAGATATTCTTTTCGCCTTGAACTAAGTACAGACCGTGTTGTTTACGGTACTTTTTTTGAGCCAGAGCGCGAATAAGTTTTTGTTGATTTTTAGACAGCATACACACCTCATTTGGTTAGGAAGCGAAGTATATACACAATATAGGACAAAGGGCAGTGGAATTGCTGCTTTCGAAGCGAAGGCGAACGACAAATATTCACTCCCCCCTGATCAGTGCGCTTTGCACTCACTTTCAGTTGTGATTACAATAGCAACAAAATAAAAAGTGATACACATTGAAATCACTCCTAGTTAACCCCAATTTGAGACGCAGTTATGTCCGCAGAGCTCCACGTTATCCTGCTAAATATCGTTATTCTTGCAATAACCTATTTTGTTATCTCACCCAAATATGCCGGTAACGACTTTAAAAAGGTGTCTACACAAGATTTTATTGCATCAATGCTCTCGCTCGCAATCGTTGGTTCTGAGTACTTTGCCACAGGTGTCGAGTTTACCTTGTTCTTTTTTGAGGTAAATTGGGCTTGGTTTACATTGGTAAGTTTTACAATTATAGAGCTGCCTTTGTTTTACTGGTACGCAAAGCACCACAATGTAAAGCTGCCTTAATAAATTTAAGCGCTAAAAAAGGCATCATAAAGATGCCTTGGGTTTAATTTACATTAACTTTGGGGGAACTGTTACATTTCTTTATTGTGTAGTATTTGCGCGACTACATCTTTAAAATCATGACACGGTTTAAGCGCAGTGATCACGCCATTACTACTTTTTACTAAATCAATTACATCAAAATAACCGACTGCTTTTTGTTGGCTATTTTGTACAAATAAATAGGTTAAGCCATCCGCTTCGATGGTTGCTTTAATGTCTCCAACTTGAGCTTCAACAACCTGAGCAGTTGATATTTGACGTAGTGACGATATTGCAATCATCATATCCGCAACACTTAAGTCATTTCGACTTAAGCCCATAGTCTGTGCCTTTTCAAGGACATTTCGGCTACCTAATAAAGCTGAAGAAATTAATCCAATTGGTTCACCTGTTGTCGATATGACAAGTGCCGCTGCTTGATGTGTTTTGTTTAATACCAACGCAGCTTCATCTAGGGTCGCGTCTAGGTCGATGTATATCGTTGGTAAAGGACGAAGAAATTGCTCCGCAGGTAATTGTTCAAACGCTTTAGTGTTGGCCGTAGCCACATTAACGGTATTGTTTGTTACAGCGCCTGTATTAACAGCCGCAGTCTTAAGTGCATGATAATAGCTCATGATCCACCTCACGATGATTAAGTTAAATTAATTATGGTGTTTTATATGGGGATTATTGAGCAGGTGGTGCGCGAATTTGCGTCGCATTTTGTGAAGAACTTAGGAAAGACCAAGAAGTTGAGTTAACAAAATCTGTAGTACACAGCGAACTTTTAACACTTGCTAACGGCAAGGCTTCATCAAGATCTACATCTAAGTACTGTAAATCGAGATCTGCAATAAGCTCGATAACCTGCTGCCTTTCTTCAGCTGCGTGCACGCCTGCCGCCGTTACACAAAGTAACGTCGCTAAGCTGACTGCAAACAATAACTGAAAGACACGCATGCTGTTTTTCACTCCTAGATGATCTATCAATTAGTGTATGGACTCACCTAGGTGTTTACAAGGGGTAACCCCTGATCCCACACCTAAGTTAATTGTAAGAGAGTGTGACATTCCCTCTCTAGGCCATGAATTTAAAGACTTTCTTTTGCAATGATAGAGATCAAAAAATCACGCACTAAAATGCAATTAACGATTATAATAGACTTCAACTGTTCCCAATTTAGAGCTTAACGATGCAAATTACAAAAGGGATGGAGTACTTTATTGCGGGCTTTTCCATGCTTAGCCAAAAAGGACTCAAACGCTTTGTTTTTATCCCGTTATTTATCAATATTCTGTTATTTGGCGGATCGCTGTTTTTTCTATTTGACTGGTTAACACAGGGGTTTGAATATCTAAATAGCGCACTACCTACGTGGCTTAGTTGGCTAGAATGGCTACTATGGCCCCTGGCAATCTTAATTATTCTATTTAGTTACAGTATGGTATTTACTGTTATTACCAATTTTATTGCTGCGCCGTTTAATGGTTTGCTATCGGAAAAAGTGGAGCTCCACCTCACAGGCCAACCTATTAATGATGATGGTTTTACAGATCTACTAAAAGACGTTCCTCGGATGATGGGGCGGGAGTGGACTAAGCTATGCTATTACCTACCAAGGGCAATCATTTTCTTTTTAATGTTATGGATGCTGCCAATTATTGGACAAATCCTTTGGATCCTATTTACCTGCTGGATGTACAACGTACAGTATAATGACTATCCGTTTGACAATCATAAGATCAGCTTTAATCAGATGAAGCAAGATCTAAAAGGCAAGCAGGGCCTTTCATATGGATTTGGTTTTGCAGTATTTGTACTCACAGCCATCCCATTTGTTAACCTCATCGTCATGCCTGCTGCTGTCTGTGGCGCCACAAAACTATGGGTAGAGAATTACCGAAGCAATTACCGATAACGACTCGTAAAAACGTCACATTTCATACCGATAATAGTTAAAAAATCCATACTGGGACGTTATGAACATTTTAACTAAAGTCGTATTCACTATGGCACTGCTAGGCAGTGCCAGCGCCAGTGCTTCTGCACAACTTGGGCCAAGACCGTTTTATTTGCTCGACCAAATGGCACCAAGTGCACTTAAATCCAAGCTCTCTCGGTGTGTAAACAGACCCTTTTTTAAATCTCAGTTTTCTATCGGACACCGTGGCGCTCCCACTCAATTCCCTGAACATACAAAAGAGTCTTATATCGCAGCTGCACGAATGGGAGCTGGTGTATTAGAGTGTGATGTCACATTTACTAAGGATAAAGAGTTAGTTTGCCGCCATGCCCAATGCGATTTACATACCAGCACTGACATTTTACTACGCCCTGAATTGGCAGCTAAATGCAGTCAGCCTTTTACCCCAGCAGATCCCGACACTGGCACGCCAGCAAGCGCGAAATGCTGTACGTCGGATTTAACACTTGACGAGTTTATGCAGCTCAAAGGCAAAATGGATGGCGCAAACCCCAATGCAAGCACACCACAGGAGTATGTAAAAGGCACAGCTAACTGGCGCACTGACCTTTACTCAGCAACTGGCACACTGATGACCCATGCACAGAGTATCGAGTTATTTAAATCTCTCCGAGTAAAAATGACGCCTGAATTAAAGGCCCCAGCAGTTGCAATGCCTTATCAAGGTATGACACAACAAGATTACGCCCAAAAAATGGTTGATGAATATCGCGCTGCACGTGTCTCACCTCGTAAAGTTTTACCACAATCTTTCAATATTGAAGATGTTCAATTTTGGCGTCATAACACTCGCTACGGTAAGCGTGGCGTGTATTTGGATGGTCGCTACTCCGCCCCTAACTTCGACCCAAATAACGCACTAACTTGGCGCCCAAACATGGATGAAATCAAAGCCAGTGGAGTTAATGTTATCGCCCCGCCTTTATGGGTGCTATTGACACTAGATGAAGCCGGCAAGCTGGTACCTTCACAATACGCAATCGCAGCAAAAGCTGCCAACCTAGATATAATCACATGGACTCTTGAACGCTCAGGACTGATCTCTCAAGGTGGTGGATGGTACTATCAAGGGATCAGTGATGCTGTTAAAAACGAAGGCGATGTTTATACCGTGCTTGATGTATTAGCTAAACAAGTTGGCGTTAAAGGGGTATTTAGTGATTGGCCCGCTACAACGACATTTTACGCCAATTGTATGAACCTTTACTAATTTCACTCTTGTACGATGTGTTGTCAATACGACACATCGTACCTATTCAATACAGCTTAGATATAAATACTTGGGCCACTTGTACCTGGACCTGTAATTGTGCTCGGCCCTGTTAAAGTACCAGTAAATGGCCCCGTAGCAGGATCCGTTGGTCCCGTTTGAATAATTGTTGCCTTATCGGTCAGCTTGTATGCATCTGGGTGGGTTGTTGTATAAGTATCTGACGACACACTTACGTGTGCACCACCAATTTGCTTGGTCATTTTTGATGGGATAATCGCAGCATCTTGAGACAAGGTTTTTAGTTTACGTTTTTTAAGGTTTAACATCTCATACTCCTTATTAAAATCGTCTCACATACTACGAATCAATTTTAATCGAGCAACTTAAAAGCCAGCGTCAAAATAAAACATTAGAGAGAATAACAAATTCACCTACTTTTTAAACCGTTGATATTATTTTAAAAACCAAACAATTAGACTTTCCTATTAGAATCATAAGGTAAATACTACTCGGTTTTTACCTTAATCTTGATTTTAAAGCGCGCGGGCTATAGCTCTATCGACTGAGCATGGTTCAATCGATTTGTCGGATCCAACAAACGTTTGACCTGCTGCAACCTTGGGTAGTTATCCTTGTAATACAGGTATTGCCAATTGGGAATATCCGTATCTGCATAGTTCACGTAACAGCCGTCCATAATTCCATCTGGAGCAGGTCCCGTTTCACCGTACATTTTCAGGTATAGGCCATTCATCCAGCCAATATGATAAGGGTCTTGAGCAGGTTCAAACCAATAAGTTTGATATTGTAACTTCATTACAGAACTTCGGTGCGAGACTGCCGTATCTGAAGAAGATAATGCATTAATTTGACCACCGTAAGAGGAGATTTGTACCAAGCCTCCTGGGCTTAAATAGTCGCCATTTCTTAGCTCATTCCATAACGTGCGTATCTGTGACTCAGGAAACGGTTGATTCATATAAGCAGATTTGTTTTTCCCTCTAGCACCAATTAATGGACCTGCCGCATATTGTGTTCCGTACCACCATGGTAAGCTGAAATAACTGCCTGGCGGTGTAGGTCTTGGCGGCGCACCTTCTTGACTCTGTAGCCCCATATGGTCGGTCGTACGCAAGCCTATTTTTGCCTGCGCCAATTGAGATGCAGAGAACACGGCATCCAAAAACTCATCAATTAAGCCCGGATTGCCACTACTAAACAATTGCATACGTATATCGCCACCTCCTCCTACAGAGTTGGGTACAGACATAGATGAATGCAATGCATTAAAGCGGCTTTCTGGTCCATTGTTTTTAGTCCAGAATTCACCATAATTTTTTAGTAAAGCTGCAAATTGGGTATAATCCAAACTAGCCCATGGGATCGATATTTCTTGTGCATGTATAAAAGCTGGCACATCAGGTAAATCTTTAAAAAAGTATTTTGTAACGATGCCAAAATTACCACCGCCGCCACCTTGGTGCGCCCATACGATTTCATCTGCCTGCGCTGATTGCCCTTTGAAATATTTACGAGGGTAAGTCGCCTGACCGCCCCATTCGTTAAACGCGACTAATTCAACCCCGGCTAAATAATCGCTAGACAGTCCAAATTCTCTCGAGTGCACACCAAATCCACCACCACAAACATGGCCGCCAATACCCACACCAAAACACGAGCCAGCGGGAATTATTTTACCAAACTCCTTAAACAAGGTTTTGTAGGTATGGCCCAAGTTAGCTCCCGCTTCAACCACATAATAGTCGCCATCTTTGTAAATTCGATCCATATTACTGATATCAATTACCACGCCATTATCATTATCCACAAACCCCTCATAACAATGACCGCCCGCGCGCACTGTGATTCGCTTTCCTTGTGTGATCGCATCTCTTGCCGCCATATAAACTTCATGCGCTGAACTACAGGCGCCAATGTATGTTGGCTGACTTAAGAAGCGCATGTTGGAACCTAATAGCATTGAAACATAGCGCGGGTCATTGCCAAATACTTTGTGATACTGACCGTACTCCCCCCGCGCCTGAGCAGCCGAAGACTGCAAAACTAACGGTGCAGCACCGACGGCGCCCCCAACAGCCAGTGACTTTTTCAAGAAACTACGACGAGAGGTCTGCTCCGTTGATTGTGAAATCAAGTTTTTTTCTTTGTTATCCATAGTACTGTCCTTACATGTTATTGTTATTAGCCACACGGCGCTAAACCACTATCCTAACTCGGTGCGCTGGTTCGTATGACAGCTTCAATGTAGCAATAAAAAGGACAGCAACTGTATATAAATTAGACTAAAGGATAAGAGGAAGAATAAATCGAAATGTACAGTTTTCTTAATAGGAAAGACTTTTAAAGGTAGTAAGTACACACATGTAGTATGTATCAAAATATTTCGAATGTGAGCGTGTAGGCATTACATTGTCGCAAAGCCATAAACAGTACATTGCGCCTGCTTATATTTCTGACTTGTCAGGGCACATGAGTGACTCACTCACAATGCCCGTAAATTCGTCTTTAAAGTGTGTGTTAGATTAATGTCCAACTCCACCACTTTGATATCAACGCCTTTATCTAACGTTTAAATTGTATTGCATAAATTTCACAAGTAACACCAACACTGCCGCTCCACTTATGCGCCGCTCCCGTAAAGCCTGTCACTTTTATTTTTGATTGTGTATGAAATGCACTAAGTAAACTGCTCAATGTAGACTCATAGCCTTTGCTGTTTTTATTTACAAAGTAGCCGTGCTTACAATGATTACCATTAGTATCTAATTTGACGTAAACATCACCTTCTCCATAATTTGCATAAACATTTAGTTCGGTAATGTAATTGCCTATGGATGTTTCTTTAGAAGAAGCAAATGCTGGCTGAGTTGCAGCACCTAACAATAACAATGAAAATAATAACTTACTCACTTTAACTCCCTTATTTTATAAAATAAATACTATTATATATAACTTCAAAAAAAAACAAAACACCTTATGAATATAATAATACCCACAAGTGAAAAGCTACCTACACATAGAAATGTTAAATGAATTCAATAGGATGGGCGGAAAATGCAAAGCTGACTCATCATAAAAAACAGACAAGCCAACTTTATTACTAAAAAAATATTAAGGCGTGATTAAATTTTTATATCTATGTAATTAATCAACGGCTCCGTTGATGCGCAGCTTTTATTTTCTTGGAATTCAACTGCAACCTTTTTATTAGACGCCGCAGCCATCATAGCAACGGAAAACATAGATTTGTAATAATCATTCGACAAGTAAATCTTAGAATATCTACTACACCCCTCAAATAATACATACGCAACGGTAGGTCTAACTCTAATATTCTTAATTTCCACACTCGAATTGGCATTATAAGCTAGGGCCGCTTCACTACTTATAAGTGCAAAACCAAGTGCAATTACTTTTTTCATTTTTTGTCCTTAAAACTAAATAATTATTTATATTTTTTATCTATCAATATATGAAGAGAATACTCTAATATATAAAGCGTTCTCTATAAATCGTCACAATTAGCTGCATCTATTAATTGCTGAGAGTATTTTGCAATCTCTAACTGTGCAGACTGCGTCAACTCATGTTTACGTCCAATGGCTCTATTTAACTGGAAGCACGCATCCCCTATATTAGATTTTGGATTCAAATTTATATCAGCTCCATTCTCTAATAACTTCCACGCCATAAAAAACCGATAAGAACCAAGCGCTCTTACAATAGGCGTTCCTCCAGAGTTATCAACATTGTTGACATCAAACCCTTTGCTCAGTGCTAACAAAAATGCCTCGTTCGTATCTGAGCTAATAATTTTATATACCGGCGTTCTGCCAAATGCATCTTTTTGGTTAAAATCAGCGCCATGCTCAGCAGCGGGCCGTAAATATTCAATCCCTATCCAGCTTGCAAGAAACGTAACATTGTTACCCCTTCCGCCAAATGGAATATTGGGATCAGCCCCCGCTTCAAGTAACCTAGTGTAGGCACTGAGCTGCCTGCCTTTTATGGCAAAGTATAAAGGCGTAAACCCGGTTTTACCTTGGCAATTTACCTGGTGACTCGGCGTAGCAAGCAGCTTATTTAAGCGCTTTAAATTACCATTCAATGCCGCACGGGCAAGCTTTAAACACATTTGGTCCGTGTATTCCTGGCCCGGCAAAATGCTATAAATCCCGCCTGTTACTGCATGACCGAGTTGTAAACACCCGGTCTGCAGGAACATAAGCGCAACTATAATCAATCGGAATAGTCGCAAGGTTTACCCCCCATAGATGAACATGCCCCAACCACGCCGTGTGAACTCAAAGGCGTCAACGCAATTTGCTTGCCATTGGCAGACGGCAAGAAGGGTAATAATTGCCCAATATGCAGCAAATCGGTGGTGTTGTAGTAAGCTTTGATCTTGGACGGATCAACCGTCGACATATCCACATCCCGCCGAGTCATGGTTCGATCATGCACACCCGCCGCATTTATCGTGGTTGCTGGGTTGCCAGTAAACATTGACGCTGCGGCTGCAAGCCCGCCACCAAGTGAATGCCCGGCAAACTCAACATTATTGCCCAGTCTGTCCACCACCACCTGTGCCAAGTCCATCGCTTCAGTGTACTGTGTGGTTTCAATACCAAACGCTTGGGTAATGTCTGCGCCAACATCTGGTAGTAGCTCCGCAGTACCACGGTAAACCAAGAGGTATTTACCCTGATTATCTTTAAACAAAGCCGCATTCATACTGCTTTCTGTATTAAAATCCTTCGGATCTAAGTCCATTGCTTCAAGCTCTTGATCTGAAAGCCGCTTGTAGTGATCCGTCCCCTGACACTGAGCAAAATCCTCATACACACAGGATGCCGCTTCAATTTTTGGTAAATCAGCAATCGCACTCGGTGTAACCTTTAGAGAGAACTTCTTGTCAATCTCTTCAATTGCTTGCGTCATACCTGTGGCATCCATGACTTTGCCCTGTAACCACTGTTTTGCCAAACTCTTACTTAGCCCACCTAAGAAGTTGGCCATCGCCGTTCCACCTCCTTTAATGGCATTGTTAACACTGATCGCAAATTGCGCGTAGCCATAATAAGTATAAGCAGTCAACGCGTAGCTAATCGCAGTAGCAACCGCAGCGCTTACCGCCGAACTTGCTGCAATTGCCTTAAGAGCGGTAATTGCCAACGTCACCCAAATATACCCACTCGGATCTGTTTTATTGAGCGGGTTATTAACTACGTAAGAATAGCGGTTAAGACTTTGAATATTTTCAGGCGCCTGAACCATAGGATCGGCTTGTAAGAATCGACCAAGGATTGGGTCATAGATCCGCCCCCCCATATGAACAAGGCCTACCTCATCAATTTGCTCATGACCGGTGAAGCCGCGCAAAGTGATCATGCTGGTAAATTTGTTGGTGTCACTGAAATCACGTGCCCAAGTTTTAGCATCTCGACGCGCGCCAAATACATCAAAACTCATGACTTGAACTGAGCGCCCATTACTGTCAGCTATCACATGCGTCGACCCTAAGTGATCGTCCAAGATATAGCGTGTGGTTGCTTGGTTATTGACCGTCGTTACCAACACTTTGCCAGCAATATAGCGCTTGCTCACCCAGGTACTTGACCCTCCATATCGGATAAATTCAACTTTACCGACATACCGGGTTTCCTGAGCAATTGGAATGAAAGTAGTGATGTCTCCATTCAAAATGGGGATCAATGCGCCTTTTTCACCACCAAACTCGAGGCGTCTAAAACGTTTACCATTACCTGAGTACTCAAACTCAACCCAGTAATCCCCTTTTTCTATATAGGTTGGTTTATGGAAAGTGTTATAACTTAGTACTCTGTCATTGTCTTTGACCATATTGCCCGAGGCATCATATTGATACTTATTCGCACGGGCCCCGGTGACCTCAGTGACAGCATGGGGTCGACTTGATTGATAATGATAGTTACCCACACCAGTCTTGTAGGTTATGTTCCCCAGCTCATTGTAACGGATATCCGTTGTCGCAACGCCAGATATCGTGCTGCGTGTCACCCGGTTAAGTGCGTCATAAGCAAAAGTTTCTTTTTTACCAATCGCCAGATCTTGTCGATAATTCAAATTGCCCAGGTTATCCCAGTCATATCGCAAGTTTTGCAAAGTACCACTACCTGTCGTCGTCATACTGGTCAATAGACCTGTCTCTGCATCGAAACCTTTGTTTCGTACAATCCGACTACCAAGTTGCTCTTTAGTTAGATTGCCAAATGCATCCACGGTAACAGCTCGCCAAACCACAGAATTGGTTTGACTGTCTTTCAACGAGGCTAAGTGCTTATGAGCATTATATGTATAGATAACACTCTTACCAGACGCGTCAATTTCCTTAGTTAACTGGCCTGAGTTGTTGTATTCCCACTTCTCCTTATAGGTGTCCCCTTCTATCACTGTCTGCTTTTCACGACTGCGGCTAAATGCATCGTAGTAATAACGTTCAGTAAACCCTGATACCTTATCATTAACAGTAAAAGCTTGGCCTTTTGCATAGCTGCCACTGTCATAGTTAGTGACCGTATGATGCTCTACAACAGTGCCTTTTTTACGTACAGACTCAATAAGACGACCCAAAACATCATAGCTGTATGTCATCACATTGCCGTTGCTGTCCGTTTCTTTGGTCAACTGATGATATTTGTTGTAAGTATAGTTGATTGTGCCTTTATCAGGATCAACCACGCGAGTTTTGTTGCCGTATTTATCATACAGTATTTGAATTTGGTTCCCTTTCGGTCCCTTCAAGTTTCGAGATTTACCATTTTCATCATATTGATATTCTGCGGATTTATTATTTGCATCCGTGACTTTAACCAACAGTCCCATGGCATTTTTAACCTGAGTATTACGGCGTCCTAAGGGGTTAACGTTTATCACCGCTTCACCGTTGTATTCGGTTTTCCAGACAGAGCCATCAGCCTTGGTAATTTTAATCACACGGTTTTGCTTATCATATTGATAAACTGTCCAACGTATTGTGCCACCAGCAAAATAAGGTAGAGACTCTCTATATTTACGACCCTTAGTATCATAAGTAAAGTCTGTGTATACATAAGTGCCACTTAGAGACACACTGCCTTTGCGAATTTCACGCCCATATTTATCAAAATAGACTCTGGAGTCAGGTGTCCCTTCTACGGTAGTCTCTTCATAGTAAGTTGCATTTGACGGACAGTGGTTTATCGATTTACACCAATATTGCACTTTACTAGTACTCAGCGCTTGACTGCCTGAAATACTGGTATTATTTGCCGGTGTAGACACCTCCCCTGTCACTCGTCCAAGTTGGTTATAGGTGCTATAAGTACGCTGGCCATTGGCTGTTTGCACATAATACTTGCGACCCAAATTATCATAACCGATGGTACTTCTGTGACCCAAGCTATTTGACTCTCCGGTCAAGTGGCGACTCGTACTGTCATAGTATTTCGTCAGTACCTTAGTAGGTAGACCGGAGGACGATACCGTTTCTTTGGTGACCATACCATAGCTATTCAGCGTGTAGCTCGTGGCCACGCCATTATCTGCGGTAGTTTTGATCATTCGTCCTTTGCTGTCGTAGGCATAGTTTACCGTTTGTGTATTTTGATAATTGCCTCGGTTGCTGCCATTAAGACGATTTAAATAGCGCTTTGTTGTCTGCTTCTTAGTCAATCTACCGCCATATTTACTGTACGA
Source organism: Pseudoalteromonas sp. Of7M-16 (assembly GCF_022347805.1). Taxonomy (NCBI): domain Bacteria; kingdom Pseudomonadati; phylum Pseudomonadota; class Gammaproteobacteria; order Alteromonadales; family Pseudoalteromonadaceae; genus Pseudoalteromonas; species Pseudoalteromonas sp. Of7M-16. The sequence continues at coordinate 21,641 of NZ_JAKRFY010000039.1, forward strand.
GTAGGTATGTGCCTCAGACGTGTGTGCATAGCCATTTTTACTGTCAATAGTGCTTTTTTTCGATACTGGATTGCCAAAACTATCTATTGTTAATTGCTCAGTTTTTGTCGCAATGAGCGTCTGGCTACTGGTGTCCGTATTATAGGTCTTTGTCACTGAACGACTTGGATAAACCATATACGGATAAGTGCTACTACCAGCTTTAAAGCCTGTATCTCTCTTATTACCATGGGTATTGGTTACTTCTGACTTCAATCGCCAAACACTGCTTGATGAAGCACTTTGGATACTTAACTCTGAACGACTCATGGCTGTTAGCGGAGAAGCTATCAGCTCATCGACAGGAATAGCTCTTGGCAGCTCACAGCGTTTGCCTGGTTCCCAGTTACAATTACACATCTCTGGAATTTCATCGCACGGGTCAATTGGTGGTGGGGGGGGATTTCCGCCTCCGCCTGAGCTCGTATCGCTACCATACTTAACGTATGTCTGCACTTTAGACACCGAGCCTCGATAATCACCATCTTGGCGATAAGTGCTTACAACTTTAGTTCCGGCGTTTCTGCTCTCTATGACAACTTGTCTAAAGCCGAGCATACCACGACCTACTTGCGCTTTTGCGCCATAATACTTATAGGTAAATAAATCCTCACCTTTACGCAATAAGCTAACAACACGAGCGCCTTTTTTAATGTCTGTTACCCTGCCGTTACCCCAGTTTTTGTGCCTCGCATCATAGTCTGGTACATACACACTGCGATTATTAAGCGTAGAGTAGGAAACCGTTGTATTGACACCAAACCCATCTGTCACCGAAGAGATCAAAGTGGCTGGACTATCACTGTTTTGATACAAGCCCATACGTCCAGAAAAGACTAACTTATCAGGCGTACCGTCCCCTGTAACATCCATAAAAGTGGTGAAATCAAAATTTGACCCATGTGATGTCAGCTTTCTCGCTGTAAAGCCACTGCCATTAAAGAAATAGAAGTGATCTCCATGATCTTCTCTATAGACCTCAGCTGTGCCATCACCGTTGATATCAAATGTTTTTAAGGCTGCTTTGTTATACTTGAATAAGTAAATGGCACTGTTGAAACCGTGTCCATTGTTTATTCTGGCATACCAGTTATCGCTGTTATTACGGTAGAGAATATCAGCCAAACCATCGCCATTTAGTTCGACAGCTTGAATATCTTTAATATTATAGGTTGACGATACAGTGACAAATTCTGCAAATGTATCACTGCCCTGCGATACGAGAATTTTCCAGCTATAGCTGTGGCTGTACCCTTGTGGAGTAATAAGCCCGCTTTGTTGCTGCATCAACTGCTGGGTCTCAACCGCTGGCGATCGACTCATATCAACTGGGTTCAATTGCTTAGGTGACACAGGTATCAAAGCTTGATTTTCACTGGCTTGTTTTATTGAAGCGCCAGCCTGTATTTGGGGCGCTACTATTCTGGGATCTTCACAAGCCCACGGACGATCGCAAGGTGGAAAAGGATCATCATTGTAGGTAGATACTCTTACTTTTGCTAAAAAGTCCGCACGGCCATCGCCATTAAAGTCCATTGCTGGAAATGTATTGTCATCCTTGTCATAGGACATCATCGAAGCCGTTGAACCGCTTGGCGCATTTAAATTGAACTTAATTGGTTTGGCAGCACCACTAGCTAGGCCAGTTTTAGTGCCTTTTTGATAAGACAATTTGTTGCCGACAAAATGCAATAGTTCCGGGTAACCATCGGCATCAATATCCAAAAACCGCGTATTTTCATCATTTGTTGGCTTACTAATAGAGGTTAAAGACGTAAATGAAAAGTTCATCGCAGAAGTATGACGCATCAGCTTCCAATGCTGATTGCTGCCAGATAAATAAAGAATGTCATCTTTACCATCTTTATCATAATCGACTATTTTCCATGTTCTGCGGAATGTTTTATTAGCAAGATCATGAAATCGTCGCTCATCGCCAAATCCTCGACCATTATTTGGGATCATATATAAATGGTCCGATGAACTGCCTCTATCATTGCGCACATAGGCAATATCAGTTAATCCATCACCATTGAAGTCCATAAACTGATGCGCTTTATAGCGACTGTTTCTCGAGTAATCACGACCAATATCTCGACCTAGCCTCACAGATCCCCTCGAGTTCCAGTTGAAAACTGTTGGTGACAAACACTTATTATTACTTGAGCACGCTTGCACCTTTTTCAGCACACTTTCTGTCACACCTGTACCAGCATAGCCGTAAGTCAAATTATAGCGGCGTAGTAAACGGCCCGAATAATACGACTCAATATTTTTCAGGCGCTTGGTCAGCGTTATCTTATTGTTTTTTAAATAGGCGAGCCTGCGCTTATCAAGGCGATCTTCCCAGTTGAAGCGAACTTCATTGCGAGTGGCACCACTGCCGTGACCTGAGTACTTGATAGATGTAGGATAAAACTCAAGACTGCCGTTCACCTTGGTGTAATTGTAAACATAGTAATTACCCGACGCATCTTCGACACGCTTTAACGCCCAAGTATAACCTCGGCCATTGCTGGCCTTAACTAGCGCATCCTGTGCAGAGCCGTGTTTACCATAAGTCAGTTTATTTCCCTGTGTATCGTACACAGTAAACGCGTATGGGCCCGTAGCTGTGCTAGATGTATGAGCAATGATCTTTTGCCCAGTATTCTGCCTAGTTCGGTATTCTGAGTTGTTGCTGCCATAGGTGCGGCCTGATTTCACAATCAGACGCTGCCCATCTAGACAAAAGCGATCATTCTGATCAAGATTTACTGATCCAGCAACGCCATCGGTCTCCATATTTTTTTCACATCGAGTGATGGCACTGAGCCCATCGATGTTAAAACCGACCCCAACGTGGCCATTGCGCGGGTTAGATGCATAGCTCAGTGATACATTTGGTTTCAGTCCACCAGTCGCTTCGCCTAAGGTGATCGGAATATTGTAGGTAAATTCACCGCCTGGCGAAACATTACTTTGGGCAGGTAAAGAGCCAACATAATCATTGGTATTAATGGCATGACTCAACCCCGTTGATTGTGCGTAGTGCACTTTATTATTGCTCTTATCGACAATATCAGCACGAAAATCGTAGTTGAAATCACGTACTTCCATTTGCTGACCAAAGTCTCGGATATTAATTCCGATGCGATAAGGTTTAACCGTATTGCGTGACACCAACAATTCGTGGCCGAGATCCGTCTGGATCAGTGCATCTGCTTGGCCATCGCCATCGAAGTCACTACGCAGTCGTTTGCCCACAACATCCATTTCGCTATGTTGCGCTGCAAACTCAGACTTAGAAATACCTTCTAGTTCGAATCCGTTCGCAGTTTGAATAATACGAACATAAGGATGAGATTCAAAAACCCGGATGCTGACGGGCACTTCATCTGCGGTTGTAACTTGCTTAACTGGTTGTTGGTAATATAAATTTCCGGAATTGTCTTGCCATACATTATTAGTAGGAGTAACTGGACTGGCATGCACCCAGCAACTCAATAGCCCAAGAGGTAGGGCCAATAATCCTTGTTTCTTTAACATACAGAATTCACTTTTCTTGTTGTATATCGAAGCCATGAATAGGCATTGATCACAGAGCAAATAAAGTACTTCGTAACATAAAGAAGTAACTGCTAACTTAAGCTAATAAGCCTAAGTCATACCCAAAATAAATTACACTTGCTTGCTCGTTGCGAGTAGTTCGTTAAGAAAAGTTATTCTACGACTTTGACTTCTACCGATTGTACAGCGCAGCCTGAAGACGATTTGTCAAATTGTAGACCAACAGGTAAATTTGCCGCGATGGCAGTTAACAACATAGATTGCATATTGCGGTAATTAGGGTTCTTTTGATCCAATACAGCTGCATTATCAGCATCAAGGTTACAGCTTAACGTCGCGTTCGTGCCCTCATGAAACTTGATTTTCACTGCATCACTATCAGCAATAACTGAAGAAAAGACGACATTTGATACGCCTTCACAGCTATATTTATTACAGCTAGCAAGTGCAGAAGAAGAGCCTAAAAGAAGGGCGATAGAGAACATTGTACAAGCAGTTTTCATAATTTTATCCTTTATTATGTTTTTATATTGTTGAGTTTTCATTCAAACATTATCATAAAGACGTAATTTCGAGTATAAAAAATACAAAAATGCTTAAAAATTGTTGGTGAATGTTAAATTAAAGATTCTACACCACGTTTAGCATTGAAATGCTGATGGCTTCTATACAAGATCTCCGATTAGGACTGAAACGTCTTTGCTATATTCCTTTTAGTTCCTAAAGTGTAATGGGTCATACGTTTACACCGGAAAAGGTTGATAAGCCCATCCTTTTATTTGGTTTTTTATGTGGTGCACTTGCAGGTTAAATTGAGGGATGTATGTGAGAGCAACCCTTAATTGCACATAGTTAGTCATTTAACCGTGGCTGGTAGGTATTAAAATAAAAGATAACGAGGCAGTAAAAACTGCCCCGCTACACTTACTTAAATTGACATAAATGGTGCGTCCATATACGCCTTTTAAATTTATCTCACCTAACCAGGTTTATTTTAAATCAGCTGAAATACTTTCCTTGACAAATTGATACCATTTATCAGACGTATCATTAATAATCTCTGCTCCTTTAGCATTTGACTTAAACTTAGGAAATAATAAATAGCCATAGCCTAATCTGAAGCTAGCAACCGTCTCACAGTTGGTTAATATTTGACTTCGACCCACGCCACTCTTCCAAAATTTCTCATCATTATGAAGAGAGAAGTCGGTCATGAATCGATGTGAAGAATTTTTCTCATATTCAAAATCTGGAAAAGAGATGGTTATTTGCTTTCTATCACGTCCTTTTACAACGTCAAGTACATCAAATGTGGTAGTAATGATTTTATTTTCTCGCTTTTTACTTATCGCTTTTACAAGATAAATATCAGCCGACTGTTGAATCATTTTCTCATGATTTAACATATATTCATCAGGTGCTACTGTGCATGCCTCTGACTCTTGCGTCATCATCAAGCAAGTTGACAATACGATTGTCACTGCATAACTTTTTATTCTATTTAATATCATATCAACTTCCATCGTATTATTTATCACCATACCTTCCAATAGAAATCGCCCATTTAGGCTATAAGCTAGCACTTACAATTTAAGAACATAAAAGATTTTTAAATCGGCGAGATTTTATTTTTTAGTTATAAAGCAATTAAATAAAAAATAATTAGATATAGAAGGTTAGTATGTTGCATTAATTTCCTTATAAATACAACATATTAGCATTAACTATACAAGTTTTGCGGGACTTTTAAGACCTGAATATGAACTGTGACTTCTTCGCGATCATGGTATAGGTGCTTAGCTTGCAATTTGTAACCAACATTATAATGTGCAAGCTCATCATCAATCAGCTGCAAACATTCGTACACACTATCAAAACGCTTTTTCATTGGCAGCTTAAGGTTGAAAATGAGTTCCTTGGCAAAACCGTTAACTATCCAATCGATCATCAGCTGAGTTACTTTGCTTGGTTTTTCGACCATATCACACACCAGCCAATCTATATTGCGCTTTTCAGGGCGATATTTAAAACCATCCTCTCTGAAGTGCTTAACCTGGCCACTGTCCATCAGTTTATCGTTCATCGGGCCGTTATCAATGGCCGCCACAAACATACCGCGCCTGACTAATTGGTACGTCCAGCCGCCTGGGCATGCCCCTAAATCAACTCCTCTCATACCCGGACGGGCGCGCTCTTCTGCCTGCTCCTTGGTCAAGAATACGTTAAATGCTTCGTCTAATTTTAAGGTCGAACGACTTGGCCCGTCAGCCGGCATTTTCAGTCTTGGGATCCCCATAAAAAACGGTGAGTTATTGTCGCTAAATGAGTAACCTACGTATGCAGTATCATTGGCTAAAAATAAAATATGCAAAACAGGCTTTTGTGGCTTGATACTGCGCGTCAACTTATTTTGTTTCTCAAGTGATTTAGCCAGTGGCGTCGAGATTTTTTTACAAAATTTAGATAGCTCTTTGCCTTCATTGGTATCTGGTGTTTCGACACGTAAGTCACCACATAGCGGGAAATCTGCTACACACTGCTTTATTTCCCCAACGCGATCTTCCAGTGGCATATTTGTCAGTAGAGTACCTGTAAACCACTGTCTGGCAAACACCAGGCTTTTGAAGTCTATTTGTTTGACCAGCCGCTCAGCATCTTCTCTGGCGTAACATTCAAAGGTCACAAACCCGGTATTTGGTTTAGCCTTTACATAACCGGCAACACCTTGCTGCATGGCGTGATGATTAATTTCGGCAGCCGCATCACTTTCAAAACCACTGCGGCAATAAATTACTACACTCGACATTGTTTCAATATTTCCAAAGTTAAAGAGTTTCCAAAATTAAAGAGGTTGCTTCGCGGCTTTTACTATGAGTATCAGCCAACCAATTATAAAACACATTCCACCGATGGGAGTGATAGGGCCTAGCCACTTTGAGCCTGTCAGTGCCAATAAGTATAAACTGCCACTAAACAGTATAATTCCTGCGATAAATGCAAGACCAGCCCACTTAAGCTGCATACCCCACTTCATCAGCAGTGCCACCGCAATGAGCGCCAAACCATGTGTCATTTGATATTCGGCAGCCGTTTTAAATATATCGACTGCATACTCGCTCACGTGGTGCTTTAACCCATGAGCCGCAAATGCCCCTAGTGCGACTGATAGCATACAAAATACGCTGCCTGCCAATAAAAATAGTTTAGCCATGGTTAATGTCTCGCATAAATTGCACTGCTTTTTGCGCAGCAGCATCGCGATTCTGCATTTCGGTCAAGCCACTTGCTTTACGCGGTTTAAGGGAGTGATCACCATCTGGTAGCCAAAAATACTCTGGCGTTGCATCCAATTGTAGTGCGGTTACCTCCGCTTTGTTGCCAAATGTATCTCGCTCGCCTTGCAGTATTAAAAATGGACACAGAATATCACCAAAGTGCTCTACTCTCAGCTTTTCCGGCTTACCGGGTGGGTGAAATGGATAACCAAATGCAAGCACACCTTTTATAGATGAAGCCGATTCGCACACTAGCATAGAAGCCATACGCCCGCCCATTGATTTACCACCGATAAATATCGGCAGTGCGTCATCGAGCTGTGACAATACCTGTTCGTAACGCGCTAATAATTTGGGGGCTCTATCAGGTGGTCGTTTTTTATTTTGTGCTTTGGCTGTTTCCATATACTCAAAGTCAAACAGTGCAACGTCAATCCCTTGTCCGGCGAGCTTTGATGCCATGTCTTGCATAAATTCAGAGTCGCGCCCTGCACCGGCTCCATGGGCAAACACAAATTGCGCCACTGGATTTTGTGCGCGGTGCCATTCTATGGTTACTTTGTCATTCATATTCACTATCGCTTCTTAAATTTGTTCTTGCTCAACCATACTGAGCATCCAATCCTTAAATGAGACAATTTTTCCAAGCTCCGCTTGCGCCTCTCGACAGACCAAGTAATAAGCGTTTTTACTTTCTAAACTATGGCTAAATGGGATAACTAGTCGCCCAGCATCAAGATCTGGTTTGGCAAGCACACTGTTGCCCAAAGCAATTCCTTGACCGTGCACAGCAGCCTGTAGCACCATGGATGAATGGCTAAAAATAGGCCCTGTATTCGCAGGCACATTGCGCACGCCAGCTGTTTTTAACCATGCCTTCCAAGAGCGACGCGTCGTATCGTGCAATAAGTTATGATTGGCCAAATCACTTGGCTGGTCTAGAGGTTTAGGTCCATTTAAAAGCAGTGGGCTACACAATGGAACCAAATATTCAGTGTGCAATTTATGGGTTTGCACGCCACTCCAGTTACCTCGTCCATAATAAATTGCAACGTCAACGTCATCTGTTAAAGAGTTTTCATCTTGGTCTTGCGCTTTTATCCGAACGTCAATATCAGGAAAAAGCTCATTGAACTTACTCAGTCGAGGAACTAACCACTGGATCGCAAAACTCGGCGTTAAACTCACGGTCAACGACCCTTTTGCGCCCCGAGCAAGTAACTTTTCAGTCGCATCAATTAACTGCGAAAAAATATCTTTAATATCTAAAAAATAACCTTGTCCTTCTTCGGTCAGCAACAGTGAGCGGTTTTTTCTTAAAAATAGCTTTAAGCCTAAGTGCTCTTCGAGTGTTTTTATTTGGTGGCTGATGGCCGCTTGAGTCACAAATAACTCTTCGGCGGCTTTGGTAAAACTTAAGTGCCTGGCTGCTGCTTCAAAAGCCTTTAAAGCATTCAGTGGTGGTAACCTTCTTGCCATAGCAGGACGCCTTTACATGTTGTTATATTGAGATGTTGTATTGATGGGCAACCACCATCCTTTGGTCACTGCCCGGCCTTTAAAATAGGCTGCTTATACACTCGCGCTAGTATCTAACGAGTCAAAGCTTTTGATTAGATCGTCAACTGCTTTCATTTGCTTTAAGTAGCCTTCAAGCTTATCTAACGGTAAAGCACAAGGACCATCACATTTAGCAACATTTGGATCTGGGTGCGCCTCAATGAATAAACCAGCAAGCCCGAGTGCCATCCCACTTCTTGCTAATTCAGCCGCCTGTGCTCTGCGGCCATCTGCAGAATCAGTGCGACCACCAGGACGTTGTAGCGCGTGTGTCGCATCAAAAATCACCGGTGCCATATGTTTCATATCATCCATACCTAACATATCAACCACGAGGTTGTTGTAACCAAAGCTGCTTCCGCGTTCACATAAAATTACATGTTCATTGCCCGCTTCATTAATTTTTTTGATGATGTGACGCATTTCATGAGGTGCCAAGAATTGCGGCTTTTTAACATTGATCACAGCACCTGTTTTTGCCATAGACACAACTAAATCAGTTTGGCGCGCCAAAAAGGCAGGCAATTGAATCACATCTGCCACTTCCGCAACCGGGGCTGCTTGGAATGGTTCATGTACATCAGTGATCACCGGAACGTTAAAAGTACGTTTGATCTCCTCAAAAATTTTAAGTCCTTCTTCCATCCCCGGCCCGCGGTATGAATTAATTGAAGAGCGATTCGCCTTATCGAAAGAAGCTTTAAATACATATGGGATGTTGAGCTTTGAAGTGACTTCAACATAGTGCTCTGCAATTTGCATGGCAAGATCACGTGATTCAAGCACATTCATGCCACCGAACAAAACAAAGGGTTTGTCGTTAGCAACTTCGATGTTTCCAACTTTTATAATCTGTGTATTCATATTTCAATCCAATTTAAACAGGTGAAGAACAATCAATATGCCCTGCTACCTAGTACACTGTATTTTTTATTCTCTTTGAGGGCAAATCTGCGATTGATAAAATCAAGCATAGTGCCATTATGGCAAAAAAGCTGAGTGCGCTTCTTAGTTTGGCAATACGATTCCTAAGAGCACTCAGCTTAACCAAAAACTCTAATTAAAGTGTTTAGAGCATATAATCTTGCACTTGGTTTGACTACTCGCGGTTAGTCGATGATCGGTATTTTACTTGCGTATTTTCAACGGCTATAACATCCACTACTTGTTGTGCTGACATGGCCAGCACACATCAGTGCAATATGTTATTGTGGTCGGCAAGCTCTTCTATTTGGTTCTGTATGATCTCAATGGTAGGGTCATCAGGGCATTCATCTACAAAAAACTGTAAATCATCTTTGGCCATTTTGGGGCAGTTAAGTTGATTGAGTAAATACCCTCTGTCACGTCTCTCGTAAGGGTCATCGCCTAATAGTTCCATTAGTAACTCAACACAGCTCAACGCGTGGCTAAACTTTTCAGCAGCAATAAAAGACCATTTTTGTTGAGCAAGATAAAGTTTGAAAGCCTCATCCCCTATGATCAACTCCATTGGCTCTTGATCTTTTTCGCTATCATTTTCGGGGGTTACGTACCAAGATTGCTGGCCGGAAGCCGGATCTATGATATAGCCTTCTTCACTACTTAATGCCACATGTACCATGACTTCATTTTGCATCAGTGCAACAGTCGCATTAAAGTTTGCACGCTCCAGAAGGTGCGCAAGCAAAATAGCCAACGCAGTGCTAGTGCCACTGCGCATTTTAATCACATAAGCGATGTTATTGAGTAAGTACTCAGGAACTTTTTGCCCCGTCCCGCTAAACAACCACTTGGTATAAAATGTATCAAGCAACAAGTCTACACGCTTGTGTACATCTTTTTCCTTTACACACATTTCGTCAACAGCCAACTCTAGCTCAGCCAATAGGCACAGCGTTTGCTCGGTGTCGGCTTGCGCATCCCAACGCTGTTCAGCATAAATGCTACGAAGTAATGCAGGCACGGCGTAATCCATACCTAATTCTTGCTGTTCATCAAACCAAGTATCCGTCATAGACTGTACTGCTAACCCATGTGAAAGTAATAAGGCGGTAGTGTAACACTTTTTAGCCCATTCCCAAGGGGAAATTTATCGCTCAATTAACTCGCTGATTATTCGAACACGCCGGGCTGTAGTGGGTTTTCTGGCAATAGATTAAAGAATAAATGCACTCTTAGTCGAAGCCAAATAACCAATCGCTAATAAAGCGCCTGTCGCCCCAAGCAACGCAGGGATTTGTTTTGCCTTACTTTTTGACTTCGCTATCACAAAGCCCAGTGCAATATAGCCCACAACAAGGATAATTTTTTCCATTAACCAAGGTTGTGAGCTAGGTTTCATTCCTAATGTTATTGCCAAATACACAGCAGATATAAGCAACAAGGTATCAACGCCATGACTGGTAATAAACACTAATTTTTGTTTTGCCAATTTGCCAGTTGCTAAACGGGATACTGAGCGTGTATAGAACAGTATGATACTCAACAGGGCAAAAATCATATGGGTATGTTTTAGAGCAATATAATCCACATCAACCTCACTCTTTATCTGGGTAACGCACCAAGATATCTTCTAGATCATCTATGATCTCATTGAACACCTTAACCAATTTCGGGTCAAAGTGCTTTCCGCTTTGATTGTTAATTTCTTTAATGACGTCAGGAAGCTCCCATGCTTCTTTGTAACAGCGGCGATGGCGCAGTGCATCATATACATCAGCCAAGGCGACAATTCGTCCAAACACATGAATATCTTCACCTTTAGTGCCTTTAGGGTAACCACTACCATCCCACTTCTCATGGTGGTCTCTTGCAATGATCGCCCCTGCATTCACAATTTCCCGCTTCGAGTCACGCAATAATTGATAACCTTTTTTGGCATGGCTTTGCATCACTGTCCATTCTTCGTCATCAAGTTTTGCTGGCTTATTAAGTATTGCGTCAGGAATGCCCACTTTGCCAACATCATGTAAAGGTGACGCGATCCGAACGAGATCTGCTTCTCTATTTCCAAGTCCATAGCCCACAGCAAGCGCATGGCAAATATACGCTACACGCTTTACATGGTTGCCAGACTCAGTCGAGTGCATTTCCAATGCTTCACTAAGGCGATAAACAAGTTCTTGCTGTGTATCTTCAATTTCGGCTTGCAGCTGCACATTTTCGTACGCCAACTGCACATTTTGAGAAAATATTTCGATTAAGTGTTTTTGTGTATCGGTTAAAAACTCAGGGATCCCAGACACAAATAACATAGAAGCATGATTATATTCACTCGAGCAATATGAGAATAAATAGTTGTCTTTGTAAACTATGCTTTTCTCATTGAGGGCTTGTTTACAAGCTCGAATTTGCTCTTCGTTGAGGACGTCTTCTATCGGCTTACCTTCACATTTTGCAAACTCTCCTCGCCCAGTAAATACGACAAGTTCTTCACTGCATGTATCAGGTTCATTGCTGGCAACTAGGGAGGTTGCATACATGGCTTCATCAACTGTGCCTAGCAGTGAGGTCAGTTGCTGCATAACGCCTTCGATAAACTGCTCGATTGAATGTGTTGCAAAAATATCGCGTGAGGCGGTAATAATTTTCTCAAGGCCTTGCCGAGATTGATCGATAGATAAAATATCTCGATAGGAACGCAAACTAGACATCACAACTGTAAACAGTTTTTGCGCGGTCAATTCTGTTTTAGATTTATAATCATTAATATCATAGTTAACGATCACTTGTCGTTCGGGGGCTTGTCCAGGCTGTCCCGTTCTAAGAATAATTCGGATATTGTTATTCTTTGCCGTTTCACGAATAAACTGCGCGACCTTAAGACCCGCGTCGTCAGTTTCCATCACCACATCGAGTAACACAATGGCTGCATCTGGGTGCTCAATAACCACTTGCTTTGCTTCTTCACCAGAGTAAGCACTGAGGAATTCTAGTTTTTTCTTTTGAAACTCAAAATCACTCAATGCAAGCTTTGTGACTGCATGTACTTCAGGTTCGTCATCGACAATAATGACTTTCCAAGTGCCACTTTGTTCCGTTTCTATGACATCTGTTGGCTCATCTGAAAACAAAAAATCATCCATAGAGAGTCCTTAACGCTTGTTTGACGCGGGCTGTAACTAAAAATATTAATGCATTCAACGCATCACTGAGGCATTTGTGCCAAAGTTACTCTATCACAGCCTGCCATATCTTTTATTGTAAGTATATTGCGATAGTCCATTTGTGCAAAAATCTCTCTGACACCGCAACCTTGTTCAAAACCATGTTCGACTAAAATAAAGCCACTTGGGCGTAGGTATTTTCTAGCCTGCGAAGCAATATGGCGAATATCAGCGTAACCTTTTTCTGGTGCAACCAGCGCAGACAAAGGTTCAAAGCGAACATCTCCCTGCTTTAAATGAACGTCATCACTTTCGATATAAGGAGGGTTGCTGACAATTAGGTCATATAGCTGCTCAGGTACATTAGAGAACCAATCGCTTTGTGCAATAGTCACATTATTCAAGCCATGCCTTTGTTGATTCCGCACTGCTAGTGCGACGGCGTCGTGAGAATAATCAACCGCCCATACTTGCCAATTGGGCATTTCAGAGGCAAGAGATAAAGCAATTGCGCCTGTGCCAGTGCCCAAATCTAACACTTTTGCCTGCTCAGGTAATGCTAAGTCAAGGGCATACTCAACCAAAGTCTCTGTATCAGGTCTTGGGATTAGCGTGCTGTTGTTAACATAGAATGATAAACTCCAAAACTCTCGTTCACCTGTAATATGCGCAACAGGCTCGCCTTGCAATCGCCGCGCAATATACTCTTTGAATAATTGTTGGTGTTTTTCAGCAAGTTCAGCTTCGGGCCATGTAAATAGGTAACTTCTAGGCTTGTCGAGGATATGCAGCAGCAGTACCTCTGCGTCAAGTTTGGGAGAGTCCGAATGCTCAAGCAATTGATTCGTAGCCCAAGCAATCGCTTGGGCATTGGACTGCGGGATCACCTTAGTCATCACCCATTGCAGCAAGTAAATCTGCTTGATGTTCAATCAGAAGTGGGTCAATGATCGCGCCCAGTTCACCACTGACTACTTCATTTAAGCGATAAAGCGTTAAGTTAATACGGTGGTCTGTAATACGACCTTGTGGGTAATTATAGGTGCGAATACGTTCTGAGCGATCACCACTACCAACTAAGTTGCGGCGCTCACTGGCCTCTGCTGCTTGGCGCTTTTCATCTTCAGCTTGCTGTAGTCGCGCTCCTAATACCGAAAGTGCTTTCGCTCGGTTTTTATGCTGAGAACGCTCATCCTGACACTCAACAACAACGCCTGTTGGAATGTGCGTAATACGAATGGCAGAGTCTGTTTTGTTGACGTGCTGACCACCGGCACCTGACGCTCTAAATGTATCTACTTTAAGGTCTGAAGGATTAATTTCTATTGCTTCAGCTTCTGGAATTTCGGCCATAACAGCAACAGTACATGCTGAGGTATGAACACGTCCTTGAGACTCAGTTTCAGGAACACGTTGTACACGGTGCGCACCTGATTCAAACTTCAACTTGCCATACACACCATCACCTTTAATATTGGCAATGACTTCTTTATAACCACCATGTTCACCTTCGTTAGCGCTGACAACCTCTACTTGCCACTTTTGCGTTTCAGCGTAGCGGCTGTACATACGGAATAAGTCACCGGCGAAAATAGCCGCCTCATCACCACCCGTACCAGCACGCACTTCTAGGTAAACATTGTTATCGTCTTTTGGATCTTTTGGCAGCATCAATACTTGTAGCTGATCTTCTAATTCAACAATCGCCGCTTTTGCTTCTTTATATTCTTCTTGCGCCATTTCGCGCATATCAGGATCTGAATCCTTCAACATTTCTTCTGCTGTAGCGACATCTTCTTGTGCTTGCTGATAAGCAGTAAATGTTTTTACAACATCTTCAAGCTCTGAGTACTCTTTAGAAAGTGCGCGAAAGCGGTTCTGATCGCCAATCACTTCTGGATCGCCTAGCATTGCTTCTACTTCTTCATGACGCTCAACTAGGGTTTCTAACTTACGATAGACAGACTCTTTCATCTATATATTATTCCTGTTCAATACCTAATGCCTGCTTAAGCAATATTAACTGCTCTGTATCCCCATCTTTTGCTGCCTTTTGGATAGCGTGCGTAGGGGCGTGAGTAAGTCGATTTGTGAGCTTATTAGCCAACTCAAGCAAGACTTTTTCTGAATCTTTACCCGATTGTAGCTGATTTACAGCCTTTTCCACGAGCTCTAATTTTATTTCCTGTGCTGATGTCCTGTACTGACGGATCACATCAACCGATTTTAAAGAGCGCTGCCAATCTGCAAACTCTCTGGTTTTATCGTCAATGATCTCCTGGGCTTGTGTTGCTGCCTGTTCGCGACTTGCGATGTTTTCATTGACGATGGCTTGTAAGTCATCAACCGTATATAAATAAGCAGCATCGAGTTCATTGACTTGGCTTTCAATGTCCCTTGGCACTGCAATATCAACAAACAACATAGGACGATACTTTCTTTGCTTTAACGCTTGCTCTACCACCCCTTTACCAATTATCGGTAAAGTACTTGCTGTAGAGCTTATCACGATATCTGCATTGTGTAATTCATCGGGTAGCTGAGCAAGAGATATGACATCCCCGCCAATTTCCTCGGCGAGATTTTTAGCACGCTCAATCGTTCGGTTTGCAACGGTAATGTGCTGCGGGTGATGTTGAGAGAGGTGCTTGGCAACTAACTCTATGGTTTCACCTGCTCCGATCAACAAGACCTTTGTTTTATCGAGCTTACCATAGATGTGTTTTGCTAGATTCACCGCAGCATAAGCAACGGATACCGCACTGGCACCAATCTCAGTTTCAGTGCGTACCTGCTTTGCAACCGAGAAGGTTTTTTGAAATAAGCGCTCAAACATGGGCTGGATCACATGATGGTGCTTCGAGCTGTTATAAGCTTGCTTTATCTGGCCAAGAATTTGCGGTTCACCTAACACCAATGAATCCAAACCGCATGCAACTCGCATTAAATGATTCACCGCATCTTGATTTTGATGAATATACACATTGTCAGCCAGTTCTTGTTGCGAAATATCATGAAAATTTGCCAGCCAACCGAGAAGCGCTTGGGAATTATCATTGTCGAGGCTACAATAGATTTCGGTACGGTTACAGGTAGACACAATCACTGATTCATGAAACTCTGATAACCGATTGAGCTGCTCCAAAGCACGAGACAATTGCTCTGGTGAAAATGCGACTTTTTCACGTAATTCAACGGAAGCGGTTTTGTGATTAATACCAAGTGCGATGATGGTCATAAATGCCAGTGTTGCCCAAGCCCTGCTTTAAAGCGGCCAATTTTACCAAAAATCAATCGAATATGGAAAGTAAGGAACCTCATTTGAAACAATTTCATTTGATTTTGCTCATGTTTTTTTTGTTTCTAGGTGGCTGTGCGCAATCACCCAAGCACCCAGCACAGGGACAAACGGCTTTAAATACCCTTGTTGAGTACAACAAATGGCAGGCCCGTGGCAAAATTGCTTTTATCGCACCTGATGATCGCCAGTCTGTGAATTTTAATTGGCAGTACACGAATAACAAGCAAGCACTCACACTCACTAGCTTCATCGGCACACAAATATTAAAAATGACTGAGCTTGCACAGTATAGTGAGCTAGTCATCGATGGTAAATCATATACAGGACCAGAGAGCGGCCCTTTAATTCAGCGTGTTAGTGGCTGGCAGCTGCCAATCAAGCAAGCACCTAGCTGGTTTACAGCAACTCGCTTTGAAAATGACTTCCAATTAGATAGTACAGGCCGAGTAAAACAGGCCAGTTGGCAGGATGAGCAGGGGAAAATATGGACCATAAAGTATCAACGCTACCGTAATTTTAGTGGCTTAACCCTGCCCGCAAGGCTGACATTGTCCCATCAAGACATCACAATAAAAATTCAAATTAACGCATGGCAGTTCGACTCCTAATGAATAAACTCACTCTAACAGCCCCGGCCAAACTCAATCTTTTTTTACATATTAATGGTCGTAGAGCCGATGGCTACCACGAACTTGAAAGTCTCTTTACTATGCTCGACTTTGGTGATGAACTGAGCTTTGAGTTAATCGACCAAGATGAGATTTTGATCAGCGGTGATGTGGCAGGCATTAACAAAGAAGACAACCTCATTTTTAAAGCCGCAAACGAACTACTTCCATATAGAAAGATGAAAAAAGGGGTAAACGTACATTTAACGAAACACTTACCGATGGGCGGAGGTGTTGGTGGTGGCTCATCTGATGCGGCGACAACCTTGCTTGCCTTAAATGCTCTGTGGGGCTGCTCGCTCTCTATACAAACTTTGGCTGAAATAGGACTCAAACTAGGCGCAGATGTCCCCGTGTTTATACATGGTAAAACCGCGCTAGCCCAAGGTGTTGGAGAAGAATTAAGCCCATTTGAACACCCGGAAAAATGGTATTTAGTTATCGCTCCAGGCGTTCATGTCAGCACAGTTAAAGTGTTCACCGATCCGAACTTACCACGCAGCACACCGAAACTAAAAACCCCTTGGAAAATGGCCGAGACACGGAATGACTGCGAAGAGTTAGTTAAAAAGCTTTACCCTGAGGTTGAAAAGACCCTGACGTGGTTGCTAAAATATGCGCCGTCAAGAATGACTGGAACTGGAAGTTGTTGTTTTGCAGTTTTTGATGACGAGCAAACAGCACTGCGTGTACTCCAGGAAATGCCGTCATCTTGGCAAGGCTTTGTAGCCAAAAGTGCACGTGAGTCGATCACTCACAAGCAATTAGCTACGTGGCTAAACAAAGAGAAGTAAATTAGTTTAAGTTAGCCTGTATTGACTGTGCTATTTTAGTCTTTGCATGTTAGTCCAAAAATTCAGTGCCTGAGGAACCCTACCGTGCCCGACATGAAGCTCTTCGCTGGTAACGCAACACCCGAGCTAGCTCAAAAAGTTGCAAAACGTTTATTTATTGAGTTAGGTGATGCCGTTGTAGGCCGTTTTAGTGACGGTGAGATCAGCGTTCAAATCAATGAAAATGTACGTGGTTCAGACGTCTTTATTATTCAATCAACTTGTGCGCCAACAAACGATAACCTAATGGAACTTATCGTTATGGTTGATGCACTTCGTCGTGCCTCTGCGGGCCGTATTACCGCAGTGATCCCATATTTTGGTTATGCACGTCAAGACCGCCGCGTTCGTTCAGCACGTGTGCCCATCACTGCGAAAGTGGTAGCAGACTTCCTATCAAGTGTAGGTGTTGACCGCGTTTTAACTGTGGATCTACATGCAGAACAAATCCAAGGTTTCTTCGATGTTCCAGTAGATAACGTATTTGGTAGCCCAGTACTTATCGAAGACATGAAAGAGCGTGACTTTGATGATGTCGTCGTTGTATCACCTGACATTGGTGGCGTAGTACGTGCGCGTGCTATTGCAAAGCTACTTGACGACAAAGACCTTGCTATCATCGACAAGCGTCGTCCTCAAGCAAACGTATCACAAGTTATGCACATTATCGGTGACGTTGAAGGCCGTGACTGCATCATTGTTGATGATATGATCGATACAGGTGGTACTTTATGTAAGGCAGCTGCGGCATTAAAAGAGCATGGTGCTAAGCGCGTATTTGCTTATGCTACTCATCCAGTATTATCTGGTAATGCAGCAGAAAACTTGCGTAACTCAGTAATTGACGAAGTCATCGTTACAGATTCAATCCCACTGTCAGACGAACTTCGTGCAATTGACAAGGTTAAAGTACTAACCTTGGCTGATATGATGGCTGAAACAATTCGCCGTATCAGCAACGAAGAATCAATCTCTGCGATGTTTGAACATTAATTCATTGCAAGATTAAATAAAAAAGCACCTAACGGTGCTTTTTTATTGCTCTAATGGTTTTAATCTAGCCATGATAGTGCTATATTAGCGCGCCTTTTTTACCTACTGAGTAGACAAATTTGTCAGTTCGATAGGTATACGCCAGAAAATTTGGTCGCGAGTTTTCTGACATTATTAACTTTAAATATTTTGGAGACAGTTATGTCACAATACGTTTTAGACGCTGAAGTACGCGTAGAATTAGGTACTGGTGCGAGCCGCCGCCTACGTCGCGCTGAGAAAGTTCCTGCAATCCTTTACGGTGCAGGCAAAGAAGTTGTTTCTCTTACTCTAGATCACAACAAAGTGATCCACATGCAAGAAGACGAAGGTTTCTACACTCACATCCTTACGCTAAACATTGGCGGTGAGTCTGTTGAAGCTATCGTTAAAGACATCCAGCGTCACCCGTACAAGCCTAAGATCACTCACTTAGACTTCCAACGTGTTGATGCTTCTCAGAAGATCCACACTAAAGTACCAGTACACTTCATCAACGAAGAAGCTGCTACTAAAGGCGGTAACACTGTTGCTCACCACGTAACAGAAATCGAAATCACATGTCTACCAGCTCAACTTCCTGAGTTCGTAGAAGTTGATGTTGCTGCGTTAGAAGTAGGTGCAACTGTACACCTATCTGACGTTGCACTACCTGCAGGTGTTGTTTCAGTAGAACTAGCTAAAGGTGCGGACCACGACCAAGCTGTTGTTACTTTGAACGCTCCTAAAGGCGCTGCTTCTGAAGAAGAAGCTGAAGAAGCTGCTGAGTAATTTTTAAGGTGTTAACACCTTGAATAATATTCAAATGCTTGTGGGCCTGGCTAATCCAGGCCCCGAATATGCAAACACTCGTCACAATGCCGGTGCGTGGTTCGTAGAAGAACTGGCTAAGCGCTACAATTGCATTCTCAAACCTGACTCTAAGTATCATGGCCTTACGGGCAAAATACTTATCAATAACCAAGAATTTAAATTGCTTATTCCCACCACTTATATGAATTTAAGTGGCAAAGCAGTCTCAAGCCTTGCAAACTTTTTTAAAATTCCAGCCGAAAACATTCTCGTTGCACATGACGAAATGGATATGGAACCTGGTATCGCTAAAATTAAAAAGGGCGGTGGCCACGGTGGACATAATGGCTTGAAAGACATTATTTCTAAGCTTGGCAATAACAAAGAATTTATGCGCTTGCGAATAGGCATTGGTCACCCGGGTCACCGAGACAAAGTCACGGGCTGGGTATTAGGTAAAGCACCGAAAGCTGACCAAGAAAAAATTGATGCGGTCGTTGATGAAGCAGTTCGTTGCATGGAAATTTTAGCGAAAGACGGTGTGTTAAAAGCACAAAACAGACTACATTCATTTAAGCCGTAAAGTATTTTTATACGGCAACAATTTGATTAACTGAAGGTTCAAAATTATGGGTTTTAAATGTGGCATTGTGGGTTTACCAAACGTTGGTAAATCAACCCTATTTAATGCATTAACTAAAGCGGGGATCGAAGCCGCAAACTTTCCGTTTTGTACAATCGAACCAAACACAGGCGTTGTTGCCGTTCCGGATCCTCGTCTAGACCAATTGGCTGCGATTGTTAATCCACAAAAGACCATCGCAACAACGATGGAATTTGTTGATATTGCCGGTCTGGTTAAAGGCGCTTCAAAAGGTGAAGGTCTTGGTAACCAGTTCCTAGCAAACATTCGTGAAACTGATGCCATTGGCCACGTTGTTCGTTGCTTTGAAGATGAAAATATCGTACACGTTTCGGGTCAAGTAAACCCAGCGGATGATATTGACGTTATCAATACTGAGCTTGTTTTAGCAGATATGGAAGCGGCAGATCGTGCGGCTCAACGTAATGCTAAAAAAGCAAAAGGCGGCGATAAAGAAGCTAAATTCCAAAACGACGTACTAGAAAAAGTTAAAGCACACCTTGATGAAGGCCTAACATTACGTTCTTTGGAATTGACTAAAGAAGAACTAGTAGCAATCAAGCCGCTTAATTTCTTAACGATCAAACCGACGATGTATATCGCAAACGTACCTGAAGATGGCTTTGAAAATAACCCATTCTTGGACAAGGTTCGTGAAATCGCAGAAGCAGAAGATGCAGTTGTGATCCCAGTATGTGCGGCGATTGAATCTGAACTATCAGAACTTGAAGAAGAAGACAAACTTGAGTTTATGGCTGATCTTGGCTTAGAAGAGCCAGGTCTTAACCTCGTTATTCGTGGTGGATATGAGCTTCTAAAACTTCAAACTTACTTCACCGCTGGTGTAAAAGAAGTCCGTGCATGGACTATTCCTGTTGGTGCAACTGCACCACAAGCCGCAGGCAAGATCCACACAGACTTTGAGCGTGGCTTTATTCGTGCACAAACCATTGGTTTTGATGATTACGTTGAATACCAAGGCGAAGGTGGAGCAAAAGACGCAGGTAAAATGCGTCAAGAAGGTAAAGATTACATCGTAAAAGATGGCGACGTGATGAACTTCTTGTTCAACGTTTAATTACCCTTCTTAATGAACAGCTAAAAAAGCCCTTATGCAGGGCTTTTTTTGTTTCAACTGAACCACTCTATCTATTCATAAGCTCACTTTTATAGGCTTCCACCCTAAAAGGTACAAACTACCTTTATATTTTTTAAACCCGACTACTATCAATATTTGTACTTTTCTATTTGATTTGGTATAAAAACAGGCCGTTTCGCTTAATTTATCTGCAAACAATCTGTGATACGAAATTTTTTCGAAAAAAGGTGTTGACGGCATGGGGGCATATACGCATAATACGCCCCGCACCAGCGATGGTGATAAACGAAAAAGACATGGCTATGTAGCTCAGCTGGTTAGAGCACATCACTCATAATGATGGGGTCCCCTGTTCAAATCAGGGCATAGCCACCATGCTTTTTCAAGTTGATTAGCAACTTTAAAACTAACTACCCTAATGTGCGGAAGTGGCGGAATTGGTAGACGCGCTGGATTTAGGTTCCAGTATCTTCGGATGTGAGAGTTCAAGTCTCTCTTTCCGCACCAAGTTCTCGATAAGTTCGTTGGAGTATCGCCAAGCGGTAAGGCAGCGGGTTTTGATCCCGCCATTCCCAGGTTCAAATCCTGGTACTCCAGCCAATGGCTATGTAGCTCAGCTGGTTAGAGCACATCACTCATAATGATGGGGTCCCCTGTTCAAATCAGGGCATAGCCACCATTTTCTTAAAAAAGAAAATACATGCGGAAGTGGCGGAATTGGTAGACGCGCTGGATTTAGGTTCCAGTATCTTCGGATGTGAGAGTTCAAGTCTCTCTTTCCGCACCATATTCTCGATAAGAATCAAAATAATCAACTACCATTGTTGGAGTATCGTCTCGACACGAAGTGGAAGCGGTAAGGACAGAAGAGAGAGGTTTTTATCCCTCACTCATCCACCCCCAGATTCAAATCCTGGGACCAACGTAATAAGATTTGAAATAATCGTTGGAGTATCGCCAAGCGGTAAGGCAGCGGGTTTTGATCCCGCCATTCCCAGGTTCAAATCCTGGTACTCCAGCCATCTCTTTATGAGATAAAATATGCGGAAGTGGCGGAATTGGTAGACGCGCTGGATTTAGGTTCCAGTATCTTCGGATGTGAGAGTTCAAGTCTCTCTTTCCGCACCAAGTTCTCGATAAG
>NZ_JAKRFY010000040.1:0-42603 GCF_022347805.1 Pseudoalteromonas sp. Of7M-16
TTCAGGGTGACGAGTTTAGGTTCAGGGCTACGGGTTTGGATTCAGGATCACGAGTTTAAGCTCAGGGTGGCGAGTTTAAGTTCAAACTAACTATACACACCCCTGCCTATCCGTCATTGTGGGCTTGCCCTGCAATCCATGTTTTGTGATGAATGTTGTGGACCCTGAAACAAGTTCAGGGTGACGGGTTTAGGTTCAGGGTGACGTATTAACGCTTAAGGTTGCACCCTGTCTTCAATACTTGTATACCTAGTCGTGGTTCCCCAAAAAAACACTTAAACATTAAACAACGTAGTCTATCTGCTGTACTAACTTTGGCTTACCCTGCTCATCCAGATAAAAGCCTGACTTGCGAATGACACCTTTTAACTCGCCTTCCTCTCTGATATTGAGTGGCGTGTCGACATTTTGCAGTGCAATCGCCCCAATATTCGCCTCAGACAAAGACACAAGCTTATCTTCACTTTTGTTTTTCACCCAAACTTTTAAGCTTTCAAATACTGCGTCATTTTCATCAATAAACCCGTTACCATCCTCGTCATACTTCGCTAGGTCGGCAAAACCGTTACCGCTCAAAGCACCAAACAGCTCTTTACCATCGTCGATTTTATTGTTGTCATTTAAATCAAGCGCCAAAAATCCATAGCCTTTTTTTAAATGGGCCACACTGTCCGCTTTCCCGTCAGCGTCAATATCAAAGTTCATATGCTCTTTATCAAGTTCTACTGCCTTGTTTGTAAAACTGATAATTAGCGGGTCTTTCATATTAACGTCTTCAATTGTGCGTTGATAACTAGTGTGTGATTGCGCGAAAACAGACTTAAATGCAAAGGTGATCTGTTCACCGCTTTCAAGTTGGATTTGCCCGCCAGCTTTAAAGCTATTAGATTGCTGTTCATGAGTTAAGCGCTCAACAATAACGTGGGTTGGCTGCTCGGTCTGCTCTGCTACATTTTCTACGCCGTTTATATTCGCTTCTGAATCAGCAATATCTTTTCCAATAGTATCGTCATACCAATCGACCTCTTCGCCAGTTAACTTTTGAACCAACAACTTAAGGATATACATCTTGGCATCACTGTTTATATCAATATCCGCTTTCTCAGCCTCAGTTTGATACAACTGAACTTTCTCTTCTGCCATTTGTGCTCGTGCCTCTACAGGCTGAGATATATCTGTCCGCTTTTCAACAACATGAAGCCGACTTTCATGTTTATTGGCCATTTCGATTTGTGCATTTTCAATTTTCATAGCTCCTCCAAGCCCATCCATGCGCATAGGTTATCGGCCTAAACGAATATTATTTGAGCAATAAAAATGAATTTAGAGGCGGGTGAACACGCTAATTTGTAGGTTGAACTTTACACACGCACTGCACCTTTGAAATGCTGGTATGGCATATCTTCGTATTTACGGATCAGCTGATTTAGCTTGCTGTGCATATCGCCAATCGTTAAAAAGTCCCCTTCAGCCCACACTTTGATTGACGTGCATCGTTCACCATTAATTTCAGTATATATAAAGTAAACGTTATTTACGTCCAAATTGATATGTAGCTCAATAAACCAATCATCATCAACATATAACAACCAAGGCCCAGAACTAGCCGCTTGTTCAATCAATGCGCTTGGGCTCAATGGGTAGAAACTTTTTAACACAGATTCATCTTCTGCGTAGAACTCATTTTCTTGGTTGTATTCCAGCCTGTGCAAAGCAACCTCTCGAAAGTCGTCTTCAAAACTCACACTGACTTGGGCGAAATAACGCGCCTTGTACAACTCACCAATCCCATCTCGATTAACAGCATTGGTATCAATTTCTGCGTGATAAATGTACTCAGCTTGAGGATCTGTAATAAATACTTTATCGATATTCACGACATCAACACTACCTGGTTCGATGCTAAAAAGTTCAGTAACACTTCTATCATCGGTTGGCTTGTTAGACCTATTTAGATAGACAATGTATAAATAGATACTCGCAATTAATATAAGCAATATGAATAGATGCACAGCTTTCTCCGCAATCACAACCAACGCATAACCAAGCCGGAAATTTAATCAAAAGTGAATGGATAAGTCTAGTAGTATGCCCTTAAGGCTATCGTAAAAAAATGCTTGTTGCGCCTATTAATAAACATGGAGCACAGATAAATTTGAAAATGATACTCCACAGGTGTGAGCCCCAAAGAGGCTCACAATGAGCGGTATGAGTAACTACCTAATAATTACCGAAGCAGGTAAGCGAGCATCACAGTCGTATTTAATATCCCCGATGTCGGTTAGCGGTACACTTTTCACACAATAACCATCGGCGTAGTTCGTCGTACCGAAGTGCGGATTCTTTGCACTTCCAACAATACGGTTAGATGCAAAATGCGTCATGCCACCATATAGCTGCATCGAAAACTCGTAGGTCGGGTGACCTCTACCAGTTTTGTGGCTACTGCGGATCGTTACTTGATTATTGCCTATAAAATGAGGACCTCTCGCCTGTATCCCTCTAAAGGCTCTTTGCAAATCAATGGTATTGTTAGAAATAACATTCCCTTCGCAAGGGTAAATAAGACAATATGAAGATATCGCTGCCCCAGTTGTACCAATTGTTTTATTGTTTACAGAGTCACTCAACCCACTCGAAGTAATCTTGTTACGATTAACGGTAGTATTTCCTGTTTGGATTTTTATGGCTCTTTTTCCAAAGTTGTTAATCGTATTGTTGCTCACAACGCCGGGATAACAAGCCGTGTTGCAATGTATATCCTGTAAATGAATCGCATCAGCATCTAAATAACCAAATACATTATTAATGGTATTGCCAGTTACATTGACTGATCCTATGAAAGAACCGTAAATCACAATCCCTCTATGTGCCAAATGAATTTTTCCAACCAAACTCGTGCCATTGAAATACTTATCAGCGCTTGTATCATATCCTCCAATGTTTTCTATGGTATTGAATAGAATATCAATATTCCCGCTATTTTTGATTTGGATCGCACGTGCTGGGTAAATCTCCGTGTAATGCCCAACAGATCCGTTTTTAAAATTTGTGCCTAAGAAGTTTCGAATAGAGGCCCTCTCCACCGTAAAACCATTTAAGCCAATGGCTTCAATTCCTTTCGCAGCGCGCGACCTACCATCAATAAGCATATTGTAAACTTTGCTGCCACCGGCATTGTGTGTGAATTTAATCATCGCCGCATTATCTGCAAATTTAGTTTTGGCATATATGCGTGTGTTTTCACCTACCCCCATGATCTCTAGGGGTCGATTGATCCAAAGCGGTTCTGTTAGACCTATTTGCGCCCAGCAAATTTGTATCGCATCAACACTTCTATCAGCAATCAGTTTTCTTAAGGCAACTTCTCTGTACTCATGCCCTTTTTTGAAGTCTGGATCAGCGCACAAGTACGCTATGTTTTTTGCAAAAGCATCACCAGACAAAATTAAAAGTAATATTCCAAAACATATTTTTTTCATTTTTTCTCCTTATGAAAAATATAAAACTGGGTACACCAATCAATTTATACACTCTTGAAATACCAAGAGCGAAAAACAGATAACCCCCATATAAGCGTGTCAAACGCACATTTTTTAGGGCTGTGCCCTTGTTTGGGTAAAAGACCACAGTCCGACAAAGGCCATTCTTATTTACTGCTCAATCAAACTTACAATTGTTTCCTCCAGATAATTTAGATACATATCTAAATAGGTTTCACCATTTTTATCATCTGACAACCAAGGATTCATTAGTGTATGACGCAATACAAACAACGCGTTGTCTTGATATTCAGCCTTTTCAATATCAGTTACAAAAGAGCCTGAGTCTAACCCCAATTTACTACACAAACTTTGTGCAACTGAGTCATCGATATTTTTCCTGAAAATAGAGGTATATGAACCAATAAACTCCTTGTTAAACAAGGGAGTCGTTTTCTCAATTTTTATATGCTCGAATACCTTACGGGTAAAATCATTTAGAACCCGAGTACTGGCATTTCCAGCTGGGTTTATCGCCAAACAAATCAGATTCGTGTCAGGCTCCATCGGTGTGATGAGCGTTGCCTTGCCCTTTAGCTTATCACTCAATGTAGATATTTTATGGTAAAACAATTCGGTAGTCCGAATTGTGCTGGCGGGTAATTTGCCAAACTGCTCAGCATTTAATGGCAAAACGTTTTGCGCGACATAACTCGCAGCTGCGGCCGCTCCTGGTTTAGAGCCTTCCATTATGTACTGTCCAAGCTGGTTTAGCTTTGGCTCAGGCTCAACAAAGCGGTTCTTTTTATCAAATACATAAGCGGCCTCTTGCACAACAAATCCACACATATTCTTATTTCTGGCAATAAATGCACCACTACCATAAGGCATATAACCTAGCTTATGTGGATCAACGGTAATTGAATCTGTATCTTTGAGTGCCGCAAAAGCATCGTACACTTTGACTGATGGAAAATGTTCAAATCCGGCTTTTACTTCATCATGTGAACGCAGATTGTTGTCTTCATTTTTAAAAACAGAGGATAAATACCCACCCCATGCAGCGTCTATATGAATGTAATAATTAAGCGACTCATCACGGATCATCTGCTCACGTAAGGTAACAATATCGGAAATCGGATCTACTGTGCCGAATTCTGTTGTTCCCAAGACACCTATTACTGCTAATACCGTTCGATTTTCAGACTTTGCTTTGAGTAACAGTAATCTCAGCGCTTCAGGATCAAGTCGCATTTTATCGTCAGTTGGTACATGCCATAAATTTTTACTGCCGAACCCTAGAATTTTCATTGCTTTTACCCAAGAGTAATGGGCTGTAGCAGGAACTAACACAACAGGTTGTTTTAACTCTTTATGCTGCTCAAAGAAGTCGATATGTCCTTGATGTTCAATGCGCTGCTCTCTCAGTAGTTGGATCAGTTCATCGTACTTGTCATCCCCCATCGCTTTGAGTTGGTTCAAACAGTTAACGCGTACTTGTATCACTTCATCTATTGAGAGGTTCATCAAATCCCATGTTGACATATGATGCAATGAGCGACCTTTTCCATCAACAAAGTCAATATCAGCCAGCTCGCCACAGCGTTTTACGGCAAGCGGATAATACTTAACAGAGCGAAACATCCAAAGGCTCTGATAATTGGCCACAGTGCCACCCGAGGTCAGATGTCCCCATGCAACCGGGCCATTGCGATGGTCTAAATTATAGCCAAACATGGCTGCTAGGTTATTACCAACTTCAAGCTCCATTTTAACTGTAACGGGCGCGGCTTCTTCGGTTACATTGTTTGGGTTATATAAGGCTGTGATAAATTGCCCCAACATACCTGGTAACAAAACATCAGATGCCATATGACCGATATAACGAGGGTTTGAAAATGGCACTGACTGTTTTAGATCGGCACTGAGTTTATGCAGCTCCTGTTTAGTTTTAGCCATGGTTTCAAGGTAGTGAGAAGATTGCTTTTCAAGAATAGAAACCGGCGGCAAATCTTCTGGGTGAAAGCTTCGCCGCCAATAAACATGATCACGGAAAAATTCTAAAAAAATATCCTCAAATTCATGATTATTTTCACCATAAGAACCAAGGAAATAAGGAGAGAAAAGGCGTATATCCATATTAATTTACTCAAATCTAGATAAAAAATAACTCAGCATACCGAAGCTGTCTGACTACCTTTGCGCCGCCACTCCAATACGCTGTTACACTATGCGTTGCCAAAAACCCAGTCGCCAGTTCAACGGCGATACAAAATGTGGCCCCATATAGAATACGTTTCGTAGACTGTGTTATTAATCAGAAAGTTACAGAAGTGGTGTTTATTGATAGTTAATTTGAGGTAGAACAAGTTTTAAACAAAAAACCGTTTTTAGTGCACCACATGGTTTTGGAATACCTAGAAGAAGCTTCTAGGTATTCCAATCCTATTTACTTAAAAAGTAAAACGCACCGTCACAGAATGGTGCCCAGCTTCTTTTACTTTTACCAGAACTTTAGCCCCATCAGGAATACTTACCGCCGCTGTCAACTTATTGTCTCCAGCTGAAGTTAATGTGGCGTCAGATTTTTTGCCACCAGCAAGCACTGTTACCGATCCGGTTACCTTAGCTGTAGGGTAAGGCTTACCGTGATCGCGCAAGTACAGACATGTGCCCGCTTCCTCACGGACTAGTTCAAAGACCATTTCATGCTCTACTTTAACTACGCCCCCGTGAAGTGGCTGAGTACTCCCGTGTGCGCTGACCGATGGTGCAAAAACAAGGGTTTTTAATGCAAGCAAAATAACGATTATGATTGATGTTTTCATATTTTAGTTCTCATAGTTTTATTAATAATTAAAAGCAGCAAACTTGGTGGTTATATAGGTGTTGCTGCACAAACCTGTTTAAACCAACTCGTTTGAATTTTTTCTAAGCCACGCTTTTGTGGGTTTTTTACCAAACTTCCAATACAGCAAAGGGGTCAGTAAAGTATCCAACAAGGTCGAGCTTATCAGCCCAGAAAAAATCACAATGGCTACTGGGTGAAGTATTTCCTTCCCCGGTTGATCCGCCGCCCACAACAGTGGAATTAGAGCAAATGCCGTGACCATGGAAGTCATTAAGACAGGAGACAAACGTTCTTTTGCTCCTCTTACAATCAGTGCCTTATCAAATGACTCTCCTTCAAACCGAATTAAATTAAGGTAATGGCTTATTTTTAAAATACCATTACGTGCCGCAATGCCAGTCAGTGTTATAAAGCCCACCACAGACGCAACCGACAGTGACGTAGAGGTAAGCCACATGGCTGTTACTGCACCAATTAATGCCATAGGCAGACTACACATGATAATGGCTGCAAAAGCCCAAGACTGATAACGTAAATACAAGACTAAAAAAATCAGCACAAACGACAACGCTGACAGACCGATGAGCAGCCGCATTGCTTGTTCTTGGGCCAAAAATTGCCCTTCTAAACTCGCAAAACTATCATCTGGTAATGCATGATTTTCGACAACTTCACGTATAGCAACCATTAGCGCTTTTACATCCACGTTTTCACTATTAGCGTAGAGCACAAGGCGACGACGGCCATTTTCTCTAAGCACTTGGTTGGGCCCATCAAGCAATTGAATATCAGCAATATAGGATATGGGAATGGCTCCCGCAGGCGAGTCAATTAGAGTGTTCGCAAGCGCTTGTGGTGTTCGACCTGTATCATCTAAGCGCAATACCAAAGCAAAACGTTTTACCCCATCAATCACGTCTGTAACGTGCGTGCCTTCGGTTAAAACACTTAGCTGACGCAGTGCTGCCCCGGGTGTCAGTCCATACTTTGCCAATTCTTCATACTTTATACGCACACTAAGCTGAGGAATTAATACTTGTTTTTCAATATTAATGTCCACTAAGCCGGGGATTGATTCTAGCTTCTTGCTTAAAGCCTGCGCACTAATTCGCAAAGCTTCTAAATCATCGCCAAAAAGCTTTATCGCCAGTTGTGCCCTAACACCTGATAGTAAATGATCGAGTCGGTGCGAGATCGGTTGACCTATTGCAACTTGCCCTGGCAATACAGATAATTTCTCACGAATTTCTGCCAGTACTTCTTCGCGGCTACGCGCAGATGAAATAAGATCGACATCAATTTCCGAAGAATGTACACCTTCCGCATGCTCATCTAACTCAGCCCGACCTGTACGCCTACCTACTTGTGTAACTTCGGGTACTGATAACAAAATAGACTCTGCCAAATGTCCCATCTTGTTTGATTCTTCGAGCGAAGTACCCGGTTCAAAAATAACACCAAGCACCAATGACCCTTCATTAAATTTAGGTAAAAAAGCGCGTGGAAACTGAGTAATACTGGCAGCTGAGATCACCGCGACTAAACCTGCTATGGCAATGAACTGGGTTGACTTAGGTATTGCCCACTCTATCCATAAGCTTTGCATATATTTCAGCTGCGTCACTAACCAGCTATCTCCTTGATGGATCACTTTGGATTTTGGCAGCAAGTAGTAGCAAAGTACTGGCGTAACTGTCATTGACACCAGTAATGACCCGAGAATCGCAACGATATACGCTAAACCAAGCGGGGAGAATAACCGCCCCTCTATGCCCGGTAGGGCAAATAGAGGAAGAAATACCAAAATCACTATCGCGGTTGCATATACAATACCCGAACGCACCTCAACACTCGCTTGCCAAACCACATTAAAAATAGGCTTTGGTTCTTGTGATTGTGCATTTAACTTTAAACGCCTGAGAATATTCTCCACATCCACAACAGAGTCATCCACCAGTTCACCAATTGCAATCGCAAGCCCTCCCAAAGTCATCACATTAATGCTTTGCCCCATCCACTGAAATACAAGGACTGTTAAAGCCAACGACAATGGGATAGCAAGCAGCGATATGGCCGTGGTTTTTACCGAGAGTAAAAATAGAAACAAGATGATGGTCACCATAATGGCACCATCTCGCAGGGCTTCGGTGACGTTATCAATTGAGGATTGGATAAAGTCCGCTTGCCTAAAGAGTACTTGTGGCGCAGCCAAACCAGCAGGTAATCCTGAGTTTAGCTCCGCAAGTGCTGATTCAATTTGTGTTGTCAGCTGCACAGTATCAGCACTAGGTTGCTTTTGAATATTGACGATCACGGCGGGTTTGCCATTGAAGCCGCCATCCCCTCGCTTTTCGGCTTCCACGTAACTGACCGTTGCCACTTGTGAAAGCACAATTGGACGCCCTGCTTGCCACCCAACTGCCAGGTTTTGTAGGTGACTTTCATCGAGAGTGCGCCCTTGATGTCGGATCAAGTACTCCTGATTATTCAAGTCGATAAAACCGCCGCCAAAATTCGCAGCAAAGTCTTCCAGTGCACCTTGGAGGGTATCTACATCGATATTAAATTGGCGCATTCTCACGGTGTCTGGTGCAACTCTAAGCTGACGAACTTGCCCTCCAATGGGGATGACTTGAGAAATACCGGGGATCGACAATAGTCTTGGCCGCAATACGAAATCAGCATATTCTCGCGCCGCCATTGCGTTTATACTGCCGGGATCGTTAATGGGTAAAGCAATTAACATCACTTCTCCCATGATAGACGATACGGGCCCCATAACTGAATTGATCCCGTTAGGAAGTTGTTCCGATGCCAAATCCAGTCGTTCCGAGACCAATTGCCTATTTCGATAGATATCCGTATCCCACTCAAATTCGACATAAATGATGGATAACCCGATCCCTGAAGTAGAGCGAATACGCGTAACCCCTGTGACACCATTGAGTAAGTTTTCCAAAGGGAATGTAACCAGTTGCTCAACTTCTTCAGGTGCCATTCCTCCAGCTTCAGTCAACACGGTAACAACCGGTTTGTTCAGGTTGGGAAAGACATCGACAGGCAGCTTTTGCCCTTGTATGACCCCATAAGCCATCATCACAAAAGCGATAAGCAAAACCACCAGTCGGTGCTTTAAGCTAGTTCTCACTAAGACATTAAACATGATTGGCTCACCTCACTTGGTTAAGTAGCGACGCACCGGTTACCACTACCCGGTTGTCTGCACCTAATCCTTGAGTTACCAACACAAAACCCGGCTGCAAATTTTCATATTTAACCAGTTGAGGCAAAAACCGTTCAGCCGAGAGTTTGATCCACACTTGAGGCAAGTTGTTTTGACTGCGAACAATGGCATCAGCAGGTAACACTATGCCGCGCTGTTGCTCATTTATAGGAGCTTGAATCGTAATTCGTTGGTTAACCAACAGCGCCGGAGCTTCAATAGTTTTTTCAAGTTCAAAGTTAACATGGATCAGCCCGTTTACACGCAGAGGGGTGTGACCAATATAATTAAAGTTAAGTGATGGCTGCGTTATTGCCTTAGCGGTTGTTAACTTCGCAGGTAGATGACTGTCATTAGTGCTCGCCTCAACAATGAGCTGCTCAGGTGAGATTACTTCAAACAGAGTTTGTCCCGCTTCCACCCATTGCCCGCGAGAGACTGCGTGGTTGATCAAGACGCCTGAAACAGGTGAAATTAACACTTCAGGTTTTTCGAGGCCTTTTTGCAATGCTTGTGCCTGTTGCTTTAAGCTCAATAACTCGGTTTCAAGTTGCTCTAAAGCTTGTTTAGATGCCAGCTCACCCAGTTTCTTTAAACGGCTCACGTCACGCTTGGTTTGCTCTATGCGATTTCGAATCGCGATTAACTCACTAGTTTGGCTGGCAAGCTCGTAATCGGTATCTTGATATCGAATGAGCCCCAACACATCACCTGCGACTACTTTGCTGCCACTTGGCAAAACCCCCGCTTCTGGTGCATCCAAACGACCATCACGGCTAGATTGAATTTTGGCATAACCAGCTGGGTGAGGCTTTACAATCGCATCTAAACGAACGTGTTTGGCCGCCATAGATTCTGTTGCAAAGTGGGTTCTAATATTGAGCAGAGCCTGATGTTTCATTGGCATAATGACTGAACCATCTGATTGTCGGCCAAGCCCACCTTCTGCGCGATTAGCTTTCTGATCTAGGTGTTCGCCATTAGGGCCATGGGCACCGGGTGAAGCCATTACATGTCCAGCTTGCAAGAAAAATACGCACAATAAAGCGTGTTTTAGTTTCATTATTTACGCTCCTTAAATTGACGACCAATCCAAAAACCGATGACAAACACCATTAACCCAATAGCAATACCCCACCAAGGCGTTTCATGGTGATGAGCTGTGTTGTGATTTTCTTTCACCAATTGAGGCGCTTCGTTTGCAAGGTATGCAACCAAAAGATCACCAAGATCTTCTGTCATGATTGTCAGCACTATTTCATGTGTTCCGCGCTGATTCAGTAAAGCGACGATTGCCTCGTTGCTTAGGGTGTAGGCTTTCATTTGCGCAGAATACGTGGCGCTGGCGCTTAGGTCGCCAAGTTCTATTTCTATCGACGCCCCCGATATTGGTGCATTTGATTTAAAATCATGAAGGTAAATGAGCAGCTGGTTCTCAGATAGTTCTCCAGCAAGCTCAAACGTTTCGGTGAAACTTTCAAACTTAGGTTTGTTGGAAACCGAAACTTGCTTTGTGGTATCCAAGTGCTCTCCATTTGGACCGTGGGCTCCCGGTGAAGCATAAGCACCAGATAGAAAAAATAGCGATGAAAACACAGCAAATAGCAATCTATACGCTGTCCGCTGCCAATTTTGCAGCAAAAATATTTTTAAAAACATAATAAATCCAATAAACGACAAAACCAGCCAGAGCTAATATGCACTGACCGTAACAATGTAATTTTGGATTAAACCTTAGGGGGCGGTGTTGTATGTTTTATAAAAGGGGGAGACCAATTGGCATCTAACGAGGCAATCGGGCCAGTTGGTTTAATTTCAGGTTCTGTAGTTTGAGAAACTTCAACAATAGCGGTAACACAGCATTCCAGATCTTGGTTAATGTGCTCTACAGCTTCTTTTGTGAATGATAGGGTAAATTCACCGTCGTCTTCATGCTCATGACTGTGTGGTTGGCCAATTTCATGGAGTAGACTATGCTCATCTCCTAATGACTTATGCTCTCCTTCATGCACAACGCTTCCGAATACCTGAGTACTCAGAACGCAAAACATGATAAATATGAGAGTAAGTTTACGCATTAGTTGAACGATAAGTTTAAATTCTTTTTGATGCTAGCATTGAATTTGCTAAAGCTCAATTTATAAATAACGGATTTTTAGCTTGAATGTGAATGCACCTATTTATTTAATGGCTGATATACTCCCTTAAGCCCACCTTTATAAATAGACAGCGATATTGGCTATGCGGGCCTATTGGTAACCAGAATAGCCATTACATCTTCATCTTTATTGCGTAAATTTAGCTTTGATTCAATTGCAATAAATCCCATTTATTTCCGTATAAATCTTGGAAAACAACCACGGTACCGTACTCTTCCACACGCGGCTCTTCATTAAATAAAACACCATTTGTTTTCATCAACTCATAATCACGCCAAAAGTCGTTGGTGTGTAAAAACAAAAAAACACGCCCGCCACTTTGATTGCCCACCGCCAACTTTTGCTCATCAGAGCTTGCTTGGGCTAAGAGTAAATTAGTGCCATTCGAGTTAGGAGGCGATATTTGCACCCAGCGCTTCCCTCCCCCTAAGTCTGTATCTTCTACCAGCGTAAATTGTAGTTTTTGCGTATAAAAATCAATAGCATCATCGTAGTTATCAACAACGAGGGCCACGTTGCCAATTTGCTGCTGTGTAATTTTTGACATAACAGTGTCCAATATTAAAAAGCCAAGTGTAACCTTAAATTACTTTACACAGAAAAACTTATCCCATTTGCTCGTTTTTTTAATCGATTACCTTGCGCTCCAGCCAATTGGTACGGCTCACTGAATAGCAAATATGGTTCACAAAATGGTCGTACAAATACTCTGCATCTCGTTTGATATCTTTGCGGCCCAACCCTAAGCGTGTCGCAATCGCCTGACTTTTATAATTATGCTCCGCAATTGACAAAGAGACTTGCTCCAATTGCAATTCAGTAAAAGCATAATCCACAAGGTAAGCAACACACCTCGTCGCTATGCCTTGTCCTTGGGATTTTTCTGCTATCCAATACCCGATATTGGCACAGCGGTTGATTTTATCAATCGGATGATAGCCACACATTCCTACTAGCGAATTATTACTATATATTCCGCCCATAATACCGAGGCCATCATGATACTGTTGATGTGTTGATTGTATAAATGCTTCTGAATCTAGGTGAGAATTAGTTAAATCGAGCCAAGGAAGCCACTCTTTTAGGTAAGACCTATTTGCCTCGACTAAAGAAAACAGCGTTTGCGCATCTGAAATATCAAGTAACTTAACACTTAACCCACAACTTACCTCGAGTTTAACCACAATTTTTCTCCTTGTTGATAGCACCAAAAACACATAAAAAAGGAACCAAGTTTTAATCAAAATCGACCATTAAACCCTATGTCCCCATAAAGAAACTAACAAGCCAAAGGGCAATTGTGAAGTAGTTACACTAATATTCTGAACAATTTATCAAATCAAATAATTAACATACTTTTAAACCCTCTTTTATTCACAAAGCTGTAGACTATGGGCAATAACATATTTCACTAGGTTAGTAATGAAACCATCACTATTATCTATTATTTTGACAGCGACCCTGCTGGGTACAGGCTGTCAACAAACATCAAGCCAACCGGGCAATATACAGCCCGACGAGCAGAAGACCATTAGAGTCGCAACATTCAATGTGAGTATGGAAGCAACCAATTACCAGATTGAAGACAAGCTAGATACATCAGGAAATGTGCTGACTAACGCTCTGAAAAGTGGTGAAGTGCAACAAATCAACAACATCGCACAAATCATTCAACAAACTCGCCCTGACATTATATTGTTAAATGAGTTCGACTATATTGCCGACGCCGAGCTTGGTATTAACTTGTTTAAGCAGCAATATTTAGAAGTCGCTCAAAATGGTTTTGAGCCAATAACCTACCCATACGTATACCTTGCGCCAGTTAATACGGGGGTCAAAACACCGCTGACTGGAAAAGACAGTAAATTAACGCACTATGGTTTTGGGAAATATCCGGGTCAATACGGCATGGTAGTGCTGTCAAAGTATCCGATAAACTCAAACCAAGTGCGTACTTTTCAAAAGTTTTTATGGAAAGATATGCCTGACAACTTAATGCCTACAAACCAAGACGGCAGTCATTGGTACGCCAAGTCAGAAAGTGACATCATGAGGCTTTCCTCTAAATCGCATTGGGATATCCCCGTCAAAGTATGCGATCAACAACTCAACGTGTTAGCAAGCCACCCTACTCCGCCTGTGTTCGATGGTCCGGAAGATAGAAATGGAAAAAGAAATCACGATGAGCTTAGGCTTTGGAAAGACTATATTTCTGACTCAGGGAATAGCTACATATATGACGACGCAGGTATAACCGGCGGTATTAGCAATCAGTCGTTTGTTATTTTGGGCGACTTAAATGCCAGTGATGTAGATGGAGACGCTCATCCAAACGCCATAAGACAATTGCTGACACACCAGAGAGTCAACAATTATGCAGCCCCCGAATCTAGAGGCGGACAACTGAATAAACCGCAAAATCCAAATGCAGCCACACACACTGCGCACTGGGGAATGAGGGCTGATTATGTGTTGCCGTCGAGCAATTTAGCAGTGGTCAATAGCGGGGTTTTCTGGCCCGCAAAAGATGAACAAGGCATTGAGCTTGTTGCCGATAGAGCAGCTTCATCAGACCACCGATTAGTTTGGGTTGATATCGCTTTATCATCAATCTGTTCAAAGTAGACTTTGCAAACAGCTGATTGGTAAAATCCAATCAGCTGCATGTATTCTCTATTGTCCTATAACGACAATAGTTAAAACCGTTGTGGGCCTACAGGCAAATGCCAAATTGGGCCAGCAAGATTAAACCGCTCAAATATCTCCGCCGCTTGAGCAACTGACCATTTTACCCAATCAGGGTTGAGGTGATTACCATACCACACTTTGGAAAACTCCCAGATATGACTTATCGGCTGCACATCACCTTGTACCAATCCGTGGCGCGCACACCACTGTTCGATATCGGATTTTGATTCAAACATGAGCATAGTGCTACATGTGTAAATCACATTGTCCCACGCTTTTTCCATTGGGATTGGAAAATGAATATATAAGTTATCATTGTTAATGTTCCCATCTTTAATTTCGATGTTCACTTGCTTTGATTCACTGCCCAAAGTCGTGGTGATTGTCAAGTCGCGATCTAACAGTGCCGCGGCCCCCAATGAACACCAAGCACAATTTCCCCACCAGCCATGTTGACCAGATTGAATCCAAAAATTAGTTGGCGCGGCTGAAAAAGGGTGCATTACCCATACCTCACTGGACACTGGATGCAATACAACACCATGATCATCTTGTAGCATTTTGAGTGCATCAATCACATCCTGCCTTGCAACACCAAAAACAGTGGACAGCTTCTCTATCTGTGGTGCTGTCGAAAACTCAACAAAGTGCTTCATGATGTAGTAATGCAAACTTGCGGAATTTAAATTCATCACTCCCTCATAATTAGTGAATAACCTATCATCAAACACATCTTAAAAGCCGGTGCAAAAACTTCTAATCCAAGTATAAAACAATGTCCAGCTTTCCTACTCGATGGCTCATGAAAACGCATATCTCTGGGTTTAGATGATACTTCGAAATACGTCCGCCAGCGCTTTATCAACCAGATAAAATGCTACTTTCAGTTGTGGATATTGGCGGCAGGTATCAATTGCTATTTGTGCAGCTTCTTCATAGGGGTAACCATATGCGCCACAAGATATCGCAGGAAAAGCTACCGATTGGCAATCATTTTTTATCGCCAACTCACATGCACTGCGATAAGCAGACTCGAGGACACTGGCCGGGTTTTGTTCGTTTCTGTATATGGGTCCCGCTGTGTGGATCACATATTTTGACCTTAAATTTCCCGCACTGGTGATCCGAGCTTCACCAAACGGACATCGAATACCATTGACTGCTTTCACTTTTCGGCATGCATCAAGCAATCCAGTGCCTGCGGCCCTGTGAATTGCGCCATCAACTCCGCCACCACCCAACATTTTGGGATTAGCTGCATTGACAATGGCATCAGCTTCAGAGGAAGTGATATCTCCTATGATTAATTCTATATTGCTGTCTAGTTTCAAACGCCCAACCTCGCACTTCGACATCAATCTAAACTTAACGGGTAACTTTGACCGTATGGGCAGGAACCCAGCCAACCGACTGATTTTTTCTTACAACACGGTACCATGCGTTAAGTTCAAAAAGTACTGTTAACCTTTCACCAACTGTAGTATTAAATTCACAGTTATCGTAGTCTTGAAGTAAAGTGCCCAATGAGCCTTTTTGAGATCTATCAATATACTGAACAGGTGCCCACCCCTGCTCACCCGACGGTGTTGTAATGAACACCCAGTTAGGAAACTCCTCGTCCTTTTTCCCGATAGTAACTTGTTCACCTTGTTTTAAATAAAAAGGCGCTGGAAAATCTGAAGTATGCGCTTCAACTACAACTACTTTCATTGGTTCCCTTTTTTACACTGTTAACCCACTCACTTAAAATACCGGTAGGTTCCTCAAGTTGATGATGAACTTAACCGAGAAACCTGCCATAAAATCACCTTAATTAAGGGTTAGATATTTCTGTTTGGGCCGGTTCACTTATCTGGTTAGTCTGCTCCTCGTTGTCAAATTGCTCATACCCTTTGCCTACGGTAGGTGCCATATTCAATAAATTGAGCGTTGCAATATCTTCTATACGAAACACTATCTCACCTGAGCTTTCGACATTTTTGTAATCATGGATCAGGTCATCATTTCCCCAATACTTTACCTGTGACATCAAAATGAAGCCCGACTCAATTTTGTTGCCAGAAATAGATGTGTAAAGCCGCTTGGATATTTCGCCATAGTAATAGTACGACTCAATTTCATCATTCTCTTGAGGTACATTAAATTGGGCAAAAACCCAAACCTTTTCCACGTCATCTACCGTATCCAGTGAAGATACTTCATCAGACATGTCACAGCCGATTAGAGATAGTAATAACAGAATTGAAAAAACGTATTTCACGTGCTCTCCGAGTATTTTTTGCTTTAGTTATTGTTGGGCTTATTATATTTCAACACCATGAAATTAAAAGAAGATTAGGAAGTCATAAACATACCAATTGAAAATATAACCAGCAAACTGTTCTTTTATTCAGAAAATAACTCTTCGGTTGTTATTTAACAAATGAAACGCCTGTCAAATAGCAGCCGAAGAAGGAAAACACGCCAATATAAAGCCTTTCACTTGTTCGCTGCGATAAATGTATCTTGGCAAACATTTGTAAAGGCTCTTTATACACTTTTAACAAAAATATCGAAGCGGCGCTTAACTACCGAATAGTCGTTGTTTTAAAACGTCATCGCTTGGGCAAGTTAACGTCAAAGCTTGATTGAATTCATTTTTTGATAGCACCCGACCATGATGTGACGATACATATTGAGCCACATCTACCCCCGCCGATTGAAGCTTTTTGTTTAAGGTCTCGGTGCGATAATATACATCGCGACTCGGCCAGCTATTGGGAGAGTGAAAGCCCTGTGCCAAGCTGCTGCCAAACATATCTTCAGCAAAAAGAATCTCCTGCTCAGGCAGGTATACCACCAAATTATGATCCGCATGGCTACTTGGCACATCAAACACCTGTATCTTGTCGTTGGCGACCTTTAACGCATCTCGCACCAAGGTCAACTTACTGGAGTCAATCGGTATACTCAGGCTCGCCTTTACTGCATCGACATGCTGGGGAAGCATCAATAGCTTTGCACCATGCTCTACCACTTCTGAAAGCCCCATTAAGTGGTCGTCATGGTGGTGAGTGACAACAAAATGTGAAACTGGCTTTTGCTCTGCGGTAAATTGATGTAGTTTTTCTAAGCGTTTTCGCCACGTAAATTTATCTCCGGGCATTTGCCACGCCCCCATTGATACGTATGACTTGCCAATATCTACAAATAGCGTGAAGCTCCAGCCCTGTCCAACTAAAAAGACGTCGTCTGCAAGTTGATTAACACTGGGTTGCTCAAAATCTAAGAATGTCGCAGGCTGTCGGCGTTTGTAGTTGGCAGGTATTAATTCAGCTGAAAAAAGGGGCTGCTCCATTGTTAAGCTTCGCTCGGTGACATGCGCAATTGGATGCTGTTCACGACTCACCATAACCTCAGTCGCCCATGCAATACCAATTCGATTTTTTGTATGTGCTAAAAAGTCATACCGTGTTGGCTGTTCACCTGTTTTACGGACCACTCTGGATACCAACCCCGAATCAGTATTGATGAACACAGTGTACAGTTCATTACCCTGTTGATACTTGAGAACATCATGGGCCTGACCATGTATATACGCCACCCCCTCGCTGCTGACATGTTTTTTAAGCATTGCAATCTGTTTGACAATCAGCGTATCGACACCTTGCTCCATGTCCAGTCCAACCGAATTCCAACGTATTCGTTCGCTCGGCTGAAAGGTTTGCAAACAGTGATCAATGTATGCGCCTTTACCTTCGATAAAACGCCTATCTAGGGTGATCAGAGTATGATAACCATAGTTACCAAGTAAGTTCTGATCGCTTCGCCTAAATACCTTGTTCTTTTTAACAAAGTCGATGTTTAGTTGCTGATTGTACTTATGCAGCGCAATGCCATGTGCGCCCTCCCCTGCGTGACCTGATTGACCCTTGGTATAGCGCAACTGCTGTTCTTTTATGTTTAACTGCGGCATTGTAATCAATGCCTCAGCGCCATATGCCGAAATAGCTTTCTCAATTGCCTTGCTGGCGATTTCATCAGCAATAGAATACTGACTATAAAAAGCCAATAAACCACTGGCAATATACTGAGAGGCGGCTAATTTTTTGAGCGACTTATTCGAAGAAAGTAAACACATAGCATGACTCCTTAACTTGTGTAAAATCAGAGTCTCTACTGTGCGTTGGGCAGCAAAGAGTACAACAATGGCACGCTGATGAAATCATGATGAATAACTGATATCTATACTTTACAATAGGTTATAAAAAACACCGTGCTCGACAGCAACAAATTATATTCATATACTCGTGCATATTCAGAGCCGCAGTCTTAGATTTATGCCATCACCACAGCGTTTTTTTATTGAAGATCACCTCATTGATTTATCACGTTCAGAAATAATTAGTGCAGACCACAGCGTTAAAGTAGAACCGAAGGTTTTACAAGTGCTTCTCTTACTTGCACAAAACGCACAACAAGTGGTGAGCCATCAAGACATCATGGAGCAAGTTTGGCAAGGCACCGAGGTAGTCCCCAATGCGCTTCAGCGCTGTATCGCACGCCTACGTAAAGTACTTGGTGACGACGCCAAGTCACCAAGGATCATTGCGACACACCCCAAAATCGGTTACCGATTGATGACCGAAGTGCGCTGGGATATGGACACCCCTCCATTAGCCACACAGAGCAAACCGTTTTCAGTGTTACACAATAAACAGGTCACCTGGGGCATATTGGGCTGCATCATATTACTAACAGGGCTGTTTATCCTGACAAACTCTCCGCTGCAAGCGCTCAATATCAAAGCCTTAAAGCAATTAACCTTTACTGACGCGTTTGAAAGTGAAGCAACATACAGCCCGGATGGTCAATACATCGTGTTTAATCGCCATGTTCAATCCTGCCAAAGCCATATTTGGGCGAGAAATATTCAAACTGGTGTTGAAACACGTTTAAGCGCCGACACAGGGTTTTATCGCGACACACGATTTACCCCGGATGGCCGCAGTGTGATCTATACAAAACAGCGAGACTGCACGCAACAAGATACAAAGAGCCCAGAGCCTCACCAAGCCAATTGCTGGCAAATCAACATGTTAGATTTTGCTGAATCATTAGTAGCACCACAGGTCTCATCGGTACGCTATCAATGCCAAGAACGACCCATTGAACGGCCCATCGCATTGGCGAATCACAACTACACCTTTTTAAGTACAGTGCAAGACCGACCTGCCTTAGTTAACTACAATGCCATAGAGCAAAAAACCACGGCAGTCTTCACGTCATCAACGGACACAATTTACACCTATGATTACGCGCCACAGCGCAATCACTTTGCTGCACTCTACTATACTCAGCAACGCGAACACGTTTTAGCCATTCTTGATTCAACAGGCAAAATTACACAGCAAAATCCAGTTGAATTAGATGGCACCGTAACTGGCGAAGATCCACTCTTTATACGTTTCTCATCAACGGGAGAGTCGCTTCTGGCAATAAAACAAGGCAAACTCTATCGATTAGGCTTAGAGGGTAAGCTTACTCCATACAGCACCACAGTTCAGGGGGTTGTCAGTGCTCAACATCATCCTAAAAACAGCCATATTCTAACGATTGCAGGCAATAAGGATACTGATATTTCGCATATTCCTCTTCATGAGCAGCGCTCAGTTCCTGCACAGAGTGGAATAAACCAACATGTTCAACCTTACCCAAGCTTTGCGCGCTCTAAGAGTCGGGAAAAGTTTGCAAAGTATCAACCTCAGGGCGAACTTATCGCCTTTATTTCGGCACGCAGTGGCCGTGATCAGATCTGGTTATGGGATGGCAAGCTAGCGACGCAACTAAGCCGATTTACCGGTCATATTGATATTGAGCAATTAACCTGGTCCCCTAACGGAAAAAGAATCGCAGTGGTAAATGATGGAACACTTAGCATCATTGATTTAAAGGGCAAGGCCCTAGAAGTTGAGACAAAAATACCACTGACACAGGTACTGAGCTGGCATCATGTCTCGCGTCTTTTAGTGACGTCCACACAACCATCGAGAGGCACAATGTGGGAACTCGATATTGACACCGCTGATCTCACACAATACCCGATTTCAGACGTTAAAGCCGCTTGGGTCAATGAGCAAAACCTCTATATTAGTAACTTCGCAGGTCGTGTTGTAAAGCGCTCACTGAACTCAGATCCACAAAAGCCGACACCGATACCGACACTCAATGGCAACAGCTTAGTATTACACCAAGACCTATTTTATAGTTATGACAGCCGCTCTGAATACCTGTCTAGGTATGACTTAAACGGCGAGCTGCTCAATCGACTAAAACCGCTCAAGCCATTTGCTTGGAAAATATCGGATGTCAAAGGCCAGCAAGTACTACTTGAACAGTTGATTGAACTGAATCAGGATATTTATGAGCTTAGCCTGTAAATTGTGCCTTCACGGGCGCTGCTCTTTAACTCAGTTGCCAACAAAGCAAACTCTTCACTCTGTTGGTATATTCATTGATATAAAACCCCTGCCAAGGGTATTCAACAGTGCTGACAGTAGGCTGAGCTTGTGCAGCCTTTTTAGTGCTCAACAGTGCAGCGCATAGTGCTTTCTTTTGCCAAAGCGCTAGATATTACATCACCACTTTCCTTTAACCACTTGCGCTTTCAACATACTCTTTTATATCTGTGAGGTCTTTTTGAATTTCTTTTATCATTGAGTTTAGAACGAAGCGGGTCATAATTTTGGAAAGTAACTTTGCAAGAAATGTTTGTGGCTCAGCTCTAAATGACATAGTTAGTGTTGTTGTCCCGTCTGATTCTGCAAGGCTTAATTGAGATAAATACACCGCCCCGTGGCTTTCGGCCCTTACGCGATAATGTTCATTTTCGATGGAATCTGTTATCCACATAACCTCGGACGCTTCTTTACCACAAAAATTGCGGACTTCTTTCCATTTCAACCCATTGATCCCATTATCAGGACTATCAATAATTTCTATGCTTATTATATTTGATAGCCAGGTCGACGCATTTTCTATATCTGTGATCACCGACCAAACTCTCATTTTAGAACTCTTGATGTCTATACTTTCAGATATTTGCATTGCTCATCAGCCTCTGCTGTCGTTCCACCATTCAATACTTTTAGGTATTTACATGTGTCGTTTGCACACACCACTTTATTTAGTATATGAACAAAATGCGATGACACAATTTTGAGTAGAAGTTTAGTCATGTAAACTTACGACATTAAATCCTTCTGGCGATTATCGTCCTGCACGGTAGTCAACATGAGTTGCATTTGGGAAAGGCTTTAAGTTTATTTACCCACTCAAATTGCAATAACTTAATTGAATGATTCAAAAAAGTTGCAATTTGAGCGTAAGATCGTTCAACCCCGCAAATAATTAAATGCGCTTGGGGTGAACTATGTAACTATTTAAGGAGCTCTGGTTGACTAACAATTTGGATAAAAATGGCCTGAGGTTTTTCATCAAAAGCCAAAGTAACAGCTTCAGCAGCGGCCAGCTCCAAGTCTTCCACAGTTGTCTGACGTACTTCATTTGAAAACACCACTAAAGTGACTTGTTGAAGCTCCCCATTGACAATGCTATAGCCAAAGTTAGACTCCCAGCCATATTTTGATTTTATATGTTGCTCTGCCAATTTCTGCTTTTCCAACATACCAGATATCCCCTCACCTATATCGCACCCTGGCAATAAAATAAGCATAAAAAAGATAGCAATGACACTGCGCATAATTGGTTCCTTTAAGTTTTTAGTAAGTATTTTTCTGTCCAGCAACACACCCAATCTACCGTATTATGTTTGGCAATGTCGCTATCTATTTGTATGTTCTCTTTTTGCAATTGTACCTCATTTAAGTCAACACAATGTTACCCTAATGAGATCACAGG
This sequence comes from Pseudoalteromonas sp. Of7M-16, assembly GCF_022347805.1. NCBI lineage: Bacteria > Pseudomonadati > Pseudomonadota > Gammaproteobacteria > Alteromonadales > Pseudoalteromonadaceae > Pseudoalteromonas > Pseudoalteromonas sp. Of7M-16. The sequence goes on from NZ_JAKRFY010000040.1 coordinate 22,303, forward strand.
CCTTTTTTCGTAGTTTAGAAATTCGCTGTGACTATATCCAATTGCCAATATATCGCATAAACCACTTACGGTATAACAACAGCAGATTTAAATTTACTCACAAAAATTACGCTAACTACTATTCAATAAGTTTAAAGTTTTCAATCTTGTAAAAGCACTCATCATCAATAACGTGCTTATTCCAATCCACTTCAATAAGCTCAGGGAAGCCATACTCAGAATGGTACTTTATTTCGATACTCGACGCCTCATAGAGCCCTTTCGATGCAGCTTTAAATAGCTTGTCTATCACCAGTCTATCCTCCTCTGGCGCGACATTTTCAAAAAAAGTGTTGCCATCAATCACTAGCACTTTGGAAATAATCGTGTGCATACACCCTGCATAGGCTGTATAACTATAACTCACCGGCTGCTTGTGCAACCAAATGCTCTGTTGCTTTTTAACCCTGTCATGTGTTTTCCCTGATATCGCATGGTAGGCAATAACCCAAAAACTGAACACAATTGCAGTAACTGCACCGAGCACAATACAAATTAAATAAGGGTTTCGAGAAAGAGATAATTGCATAGTGCACCTCATTATTATCATTTTTCCTAGTGCCTTTTACCCCAGTTAAACTTCACTCAGTTTTCCCTACAGTCGAAATAGAATCAATTTCTATAAATCATATACTTGAATGGATAAAAACCAGCTTGGCGCACAACAAAGTTAACTATTAAGCTAATAATGCAGCGCTATATATAAAAAAACCTGAGTACAGTGAAGCACTCAGGTCTTTTTAGCATCTTTTTAAAATCACCTTAAACGAATGTTTATAGCGTATCTTCCAACCACTTAAAGAACTCACGCTGCCACACGATGCCGTTTTGTGGCGTCAGTACCCAATGGTTTTCTTCTGGGAAGTACAAGAAGCGGCTTTCTAGCCCTCGCAGTTTTGCTGCTTGGAACGCTTGGATGCCCTGGCCCAATGGTACTCGGTAATCTTTACCACCATGGATCACAAACATTGGGGCATCCCACTTGTCTACAAAGTTTATCGGGTTGAACTCATTGTAAGTTTGGCTAATCGATGCATTACTTTGCTCCCAATATGGGCCTCCAAACTCATGGTTTACAAAAAATAGCTCTTCAGTTGTGCCATACATGCTGCGAAGGTCAAAAATACCACAGTGTGAAATAAAGGTTTTAAAACGCCCATCATGGTTGCCCGCTAGGTAAAAGGCTGAATAACCACCGAAGCTTGCGCCAATTGCACCAATACGCTTTTTGTCTACATAGGGCGCTTTTGCAACATCATCAATGGCATCAAGGTAATCTTGCATTGCCTTACCGCCCCAATCTTGCGTGATGTCTTCATTCCACTTCACACCGTGACCCGGCATCCCGCGACGGTTTGGCGCAACAACAATGTAACCTTGTGATGCCATGACCTGGAAATTCCAGCGGAACGAATAAAACTGTGATAGTGCAGACTGAGGTCCACCTTGAAGGTAAAGAAGTGTTGGGTACTTTTTACTTTCATCAAAGTTTGGAGGATAGATCACCCAAGTTAACATTTCCTGACCATCTTTAGTGGTCACCATATGTTTTTTCACTGTTGGCAGGTCGAGTTCAGCGTAAAACGCGTCGTTGACCTTTGTTAGTGGAGTCAGGTTTTTCTTACGCAAATCAAAACGGAAGATCTCTGACGCACGATTCATACTGCTGCGAGTCACTACTAACTGCTTGTCTAGTGCTGCCACAATACCATTTACATCATATTGGCCTTTAGTAAGCTGTTTGATCTTTGGTTTAGATTTGGCGCTTACTGATACTTGGAACAGCTGAATGGTGCCGTCTGTTGGGGCAACAAAGTAAATACGTTTGCCATCAGGGCTCCATTTAAAACTGTTTACAGTGCCATCCCAGTGTTCAGTCAAATTGATTTCTTTATTTTTGATGCGAACTATGATGTCGTTTTTATCAGCCTCATAGCCAGCCTTGTCCATTTGCAACCAAGCTAAATGACCTTTTGCAGAAAACGCAGGGCTTTTGTCGTAACCCAAATTGTTTTGTGTAAGGTTAGTGGTTTTTTTACTTGCTAGATTATAACGATAGATATCAGTATTGGTACTGGTAACGTATTCAGTGCCCTCTAGCTTTTTACTCACGTAGTAAATGTTTTCGCCTTTAGGACCCCAAATATAATCACTAGAGCCACCAAAAGGAGAAGTCGGGCTAGAGTATGGCTTGCCTTCCATGATATCGACTTTTTTCTCAGTCACTAGATCTTGGTAAAATACATGCTTGAAGCCGCCGTCATTCCATGTATCCCAATGGCGATAGTTTAAGTCGTCAAATACATAGGCGTTTGCTTGTGACAAGTCTTTGTGTCGATGAGTTGCTAAAACAGACTCCACATTAACTTTTTCATGAAATAACTTCTTACTGCCATCAGGTGAGATATTACTATCGACTAATAGGCCTTGATAGGCGTTTAGTAACTGAGATTTACCACCTTTCACAGGAACTTGGTACACTTTACTGGCAAAATCATTGTTAGCAACACTTGGTGTTGTGACGCTGTAGATGACGTGTGTTTTTTCTTTATTTAGTCCCAACGCTGTCACACGTTTTACTTGCCAAAGTTTTTCAGGGGTCATCACCTCTTGAGCTGACACACCTGTACTCACTGCAAGGCCTATGCTTGCAGATAAAAGAACTCGCAACATGGCGAAATGCCTCCAAAAATAAAAACGCGTCTAGACTACATAAATCAGCAGGCGCTTAAAAGAGATTAAGGTAATAAACTTGTCACATAAACCTGAGTTAACGCAAATATTAAAGATCATCGCTTTCAACTCGCCCAAAAACCAATTAAAACGCACGCAGCATATGACACAAACATAGCAGGCAAACAAATTACATACAGACATAAATTGATAATTCAGCTTTTACCGCGCTAAAAAGCATTTGAATACCGAAAAATATTCAAGCCCAAACGCTCACTGCGGGTAGATTTTTACTCAACCATTCCAAGAATTGCATTAAAAAAATACAGGCCGGAAAAATTCTTCTCAAATTTGTTAGACATATTAATATTCAAAATAAGCTGAAAATATATTCCATTTGAAACAAGGCCGAAGAATAGGTTACCTTTCAATACCGCTAACAACGAAAAAAGACAAAGGAAATAAAAATGAATTTAAAAAAGACTAATCTAAAAATACTCTCTACAACCAATCAATTAAACCCAACACAAACAAAAAAAATAAATGGCGCATGGGGTACGGTTGCGACAGTAAGAATTACGCTACCAACAACGCTTTGTGATCCGACAAAAACAGTTCATGAAGCATAATTATTGATGTGAATGTCAGGCGCTCAAAGCGCCTGTTTAAAGTTTTGTCATAGATATCACTGTTTTCTCGCTACTACACTTTAAGACCCAATGCTCGAATACCTGAAGCAGCAGAAAACAGCCTAAAGACCTACAAAACACCCATAATTATTGCAACAAACCCAATAACAGCCATAATTGCTCCAACAATAAACGTGGGCTTTTCTAGACCGTAGCTCTGCTCTTGTTGCGTTAGTCCAGAGAATACTACCCCTTTACTAAACAAAACAATCATAACACCGCTTAACAATAGGGTCAGACCATCTATTGCGCTTGTAAAATCCATATTCCATCTCCAAGAAATTTATTATTAACTCCACTAAACACTTTTTTTCAATGTGAACAATGTCTTTTTCATAATGGCTTGGTCAGCAGTTAGCACATTCTTCTATACCATAAAAGACAACGGCGAATATCCATCATACTTAAACTACAAGGCATATCAAAGTCTAATCAACACTAACTTTATAACACACTCCAAAGCTTAAAAATGAGCGGAATTTCATATAAAACCATACTATTAACCGCTTAGTGTCAGTTTATGAGTCAAGCTTTGAGCGGTAAATTGCAAGGCCTACAGCAACACCAATGGCGACTCCAGCGCCAGTAGCGACGCCCATGAATGGCAGCAAGTCGAAGGAGACCCCAACTAAAATACCCACAACACATCCAAAACCTGCGCCAATTGCAACCCCTAGCCCAATATACTTGCCCTGCAATTTTTTGTCTGATTCATTATCACTTTTTAGTTCCATCTATATATCCTTTTGTGACGAGTGTAGAAATGTGAGTACTGTCTACAAAACAAATTAAGCAACGTTAATACGCGATTACCCTTTTCGCCCTTCAGAAAATGCGGGTACTCCAGGCTGTAGCTCGCACCAATTAGCTTTATAATCTGTGTAAATTTGAGCGTCTACTGCGACTGGAATATCGACATCAAATGTTGATATTGCTAATTCAATGTTTTCAAGTACCGCACCATGGACTCTAAACCCCAGACTTGAACCACAGTTAGAACAGAATGTCCGTATAGTCCCATTAGGTGCTACAAACTCTTTAATTAGCGCGGTTCCAGATAGCCACTTTAAGCCTTGGACGCCTACCAAAGTGCCATATGCTGCGCCATGGAATTTACGACACATCGAACAATGACAGTTCGCTACTTGATCGCTAAAACCTGTAACAGAGTACCGTACACCACCACACAAACAAGAACCTAGATAACAGTCACTCATGCTCATCTATCTCCCATTCACTTTGCTTTGTACCAGCGATTGATGTCATTTATCAAGGCATATAAGCGCAATAAATAACCCGGTTACCTTCATCTCACTCTAACAATAACCAATATTATTTACTACCAGTGTGTTTATCTAACCACTGCAAAGGAATTTGCCACAACACACTGGACTTTCGACTAAAAAACTTCATGTGACCAATTTCTTTTAGCCCATATTCTATTGGGTCTAGTGTGAGAGTTTGGCTTTTAATATTTGGACTGACCGCCATCATGTCCTGGACATTTTTATCATTCGCAATGAAATCGTCCACTGCATTGACCCACATAGCAGGAAACGTAAGCTCGTCGAAATAGTGCTTTTCAACCGATTTTCCAAATGCCGTTTTTACATAACCACCGCCATTACACCACGACCGCCACTGCGCACCAACCGCCGATGGCAGCGGCTCTCCCATACCAAACCATTGAGATTTCGTATGACCAAATAAAAAGTTGGAAAAGGGAATGAACATGTTCATAAAAAAGTGAGATTTAAACTGATCCTTCAACTTCATATTGAGAAGTCGGCCAGAAGAACTTGCAAAGTTAAACATCGACGATAATTTTATTGCATTTGGGGCTAGGCCAATCAACTGACCTCCTGCACTATGACCTACAAGGTGGTAACTAGATTGAGGAAACGCGCTCGCTAGCGCTTCAATGGCGGCTGGTTGATCGAGCTGGCCCCAACACTGCAAGCTAGCGGTGTGCTTATCTATAGAGTCGTGCAACGATTGACCTATGCCACGATTATCGTAGCTCAAAACACCATAGCCATGTTCGGCTAAAAACTCGGCAAACGACGTATAAAATTGACGTTTTATTCCCGTCGCAGGTCCCAGTAAAACAGCACCTTTAGTGACATTTTTCGGTTTATACAAGGTTGCGGCCAAAGGGTAGCCATCTTCACAATTTATTGTTATTTCTTGACTCGAAAAGCTCTGCATAAGTGTATCTGAATTGAAGGCAAACTCACTTTAGCTTACAAGTGGTATTACCAGTTGACAAGATCACACAGGTAATTATCTGAGTTATTGCTCTATAAACGCTTATTACAAAGCACACAGATAACTTTCCATCATGGAAAGTTTTAACTTGCCAAAGTGGAAAGTTATAATCTACACTAAGTTTCCATACTGGAAAGTTAAGGAATGAAACAATGAATGAAAATATGCCCTCGGGATCCGAAGCTAAAGATGCATTGGATGCCGTCCGTAATTCTCAGCAGAGTATACTCGTTGAATATGCGCCCCCCATTTGGTTACGGTTCATAATGAGCGTGAGCTACGCAGCTATTTTCTTTGGCTATGGTATGACTGAGCATGAAAACAATTGGGCGCTGGCAATTATTGTCGGCACCTTACTGTTTGCCCTTTCTTGCACATTGTATTTTTACCTGTATCGGCTTCAAGGCATTAAAATTCGACTTTTCCCACGTTCCAAAACCGCTGAAAAAATCAACCTTTATGCCACGTTTGGCTTTGCTGGCCTTGGGTTTTGTAGCCGCTTTTTACGTACCGAATTGGGTATTAACTGGGCCCCTTACTTTTGTGCGTTAGCAGCCTGCATTGCAATGTTTTGGTTGCTTGTGAAGCTGCCTACAGGAGAAGTGATGGTTGAGGGTAAATAGTATGTCACAATTAGACCCTGTTATTCATGCTCCCAATAGGTTGCGAATTTGTGCCATGCTGGTAACCAGTGCCGAGTTAGATTTTAAACTGATTAAATTACAGCTAGATGTGAGCGACTCTGTACTCTCAAAGCAACTGAAAGCCCTTGAAGAAGTTGGCTATATAGAGACCAAAAAACGCAATCAAAATGGGCGGCCTCGAACTTGGATTTCATTAACTGATAAGGGCCAATCAGCATTTGAAAGCCATGTTACAGCACTTCAAAACATCATTAATATCAGCTGAGTTTTACACCATTATCACCGAGCGCTGGATAGAAAATACTATTCGGCGCCAAGCTGATTTGCGTGCGCCAAGAAGTGTTCAACAACTCAAAACACCAAAGCTTTAGCATAGTGACACCTCAGCAGGATGAACCAACCCATTGTTTATATTGAATTTTAAGGGTTTAGCTTTCTATCTAATAAAAGTGTCATTACTTAAACCATTTATCGTGGATTTTAACAATGAGGTATAAGCCGATAAAGACGAACATAATGGTTTTAAAAAGTAGCCCCTCTGTGCTGCCGCCAGATAACTCATTGAGCACCTCGGCACATTCACCAACACATGAATTTATCCGACCCCAAACTCTACTAGAACTGAAAATTAAAACAAAGAACACAACAATGGTAGACACAACAAAATTCATTTGTTACCCATATTCGTCACTCTCACTACAACAGTCAGGTATTATAAACCAAGTACCCAATATAGTTAAACTCAGCTACTCTGATTGTTCCGCCGAGCATTTTTTATCGACGGTGGCTGCACCGTAGTGGGCTCACGTAATAGGAGTGTCCCATTTGCATGGCCAAATGGGACAGGTGGATTTAGTTCGCTTGATTGTCGCTTGATTTCAATGCGTCTTTTAGTTCGTTAGCTTTAATTAGATACTTCTCTGACTCACCATAACCTGTTTTCTGCGATAATTCATACGCCTGCTTATAGACCTTCATTGCCGCCGCCAGTTCGTTATTTTTCTCTAGTGCTTCGGCTAACCAGACATAATTTTGCGGGTAGTTATTCATTTCATACGCTTGTGCATTACGCCTAAAAACAGTGACTGCCCCTTGGTAGTTTTTCTGTTTCATCAGTTCCATTGCAAGTGGCACATACACTTCTTGAGCTTGCCTTGCTAATTCTCCGTATTTTTCCATGATAGTAGTTTCATGGGCCAGAAATTTAGCGTCACTGTAATTGTCACGAATTGCTTGGGGTAGTTTCATATCAGAAAAAATAAACTTCAAAGCAAAGTAATTGGTTAAAAGAGGCCCCGACATATGGCCTTCATCATCAAACTCTTTATGCGCCAAGCGAAGCTTGTGTTGACTCGCCCTTGCTATCTCTTCTACAAAACGTTTTTGAGAATGTCTATTTCCATCTTCTTTACCGACACCAAAATATAATGTCTTTTCTAGCGTCGGGTTATCAGCTAAAAATGCTTTAACGTCGCGTGTGAGCTGTTCATTATTCCACCAAAACGCAGGGGCCATCACAATATATGCATCAAACAGCGTAGGTGACTGCATCCAAGCATAGGCAGTAAACAGACCCGCAACCGAATGCCCCTCTAAAACTCGAAATTTATTGGTTCGATATTTACTATCAATAAAAGGAACTAATTCATTTTCTAGAAAACTTAAAAACTGCTTTGCACCACCACTCTCTTCTATCTCAGCCACATGAGAAGGTGTGAAGTCTTTCATCCTGTTTTCACTTTTTATACCAACAATAATGCTTGGCGGCATGTTACCTACGCGGGTCAATACATCAACGCTACCAACCACATGCTTGAGGTTTTGCACCCCATCCAACAGGTAAATGACTGGATATCGAGCATCTGAAGACGCATAACCATCAGGAAGGGAAACGACAATTTTTCTATTTTCATTGAGTGTTTTTGATTTGAATTCGTAACTTTTGGCAATACTAAAGTCATCACCCGCTTGGACACTAGCGACTAATATGAGTGACAACCACAACACGACTTTAAACACTTTCAAATTATCTCCTTGATTTATTATTTTTATTTACGCTATTTAACACTCAATTATAAATTTTTAAATTATGATAAAGTTCATTTTACAACTGATATAGGTACAACTTTTTCTTGAGTAATAAACCTACTCATCAGCAAACAATACTTTAAAACGCTAAAAACGCGTTCGGTTCCCAGCTCACGATACCCTACAAGACATTGAATAAACTGGATATAAAATTAATAGATAAGAAAATAGAAATACAATAGTCGGTTTTGAGGACGCAACCAATTTCATTTTTTAACTTAGTCACGAATTAACTAAGAGGTAAAACAATGAAGATTCAACAAGCCCCCACTTTTCAAGTATTCACCTATTTACTTTTGAGTATTCCAAGCTCAGTTATGGCAACAGACTATATCGCGCCTCCCATGGCTAGCATCCCCGCCGGTGATTTCATAATGGGCAGTAATAGCGGTGACCCCGCTTTTAAACCCGCACACAAGGTGTCTATTAAAGCTTTTCAGATGGCGAAATATCCAGTCACAGTCGCTGAATTCAGAAAATTTGTTGAAGACTCTGGGTATACCCCAAAAGCCAATTGTAATGACTATATAGGTAAAAACTGGCTTTCTGGACCAGATAGTATTGGTACAGCACGGTGGGATAACCACAGATTTTATCAAAGCGAATATCAGCCTGTTTCATGTGTTACCTACCGCGACGCTGTCGCATACATAACATGGCTTAACCAAAAAACAGGCGGGACTTATCGACTACCTACCCTACAAGAATTCGAATATGCTGCAAAAGCTAATACCACAAGCCGTTTTTTTTGGGGTGATGATCTAAACATGACTCAAGCATGTTTGTACGGCAATTTTGCAGACGAATCAGGAGAATACATTGCATCTAAACAATACGGTGCCAGTTATGTTGGCTTTTTAGGTTACGCGAATTGTGATGACGGCGAAGCCTATATTGCAATCGCAGGTCTATATCGACCAAATCCATTTGGGCTTTATGACATGTCTGGCAATACATCAGAAATAACTGCGAGCTGCTTTAGCCACGGCTATCAAACTCGCAGCAAAGAAGATAACGACATCGAAAAATGTGAATATATCGCACACAAAGGTCCAAGTTGGCACTACCCGCCTCAATCGCATGCCTATGGGTGGCGTGTCGCTAAAAAAGATGACTCTCCTGGTGCCTCAATGAGCTTTCGCTTAGCTGCTGATGACAAGTTAGCCCACACAGACGGCTCGACAACACAGTTCGAAGCAGACTTGGCTAAAGCCCAAAGTGCCCACTTCGCCAAACGCAACCGCCTACCTAAAAGACCCGTTGGTCTGCAACTTAGCCGTATGAACGCCGATACCTATGAGTTGAGCTGGCATTCAGCCATAGATCCTACTGTCACTGAGTATGATATATACCAGTCCAAAAGCCGCTATTCACATTTATTAGGAGGATTTTACCAAGATCACTACAATAAATTAAAAACAGTCGCGGCAACTAAAAACACCACTACCCTTGTGTTACCAAAAAGTGGGGCCAGCTTTCGGGTGGTCGCTAAATCCGCCAATTTAACCAGCCTGCCAAGCGTAGCTGCTGCCAATTATACGCCGAAGGTGGTAAATATACCGGGGCGGCTAAACATGCAAGAGGCCATAAAACTTGAAAACGCTTTGTTGGGACACAGGGCTGCAACGCCTGAAAAACCTGAGCTGTACTACTTATCTGCATTTAGTCATGGATTGGTGCAGCCAAAGGTGACAGCGACATTCGACGTCAAAATACAGAAAACGGGCTGGTACAGCGTAAATTACCGAGCTCAAGTACGACAAAAAGGAAAATTTATCAGGCTATGGCAAGGAAACAAGTTGGCTGGAGAAATCAGCTATGACCCAGAAATTGATGAAACCACAGCCAGCCACCAAAAAGTGTTTTTAGAGGCCGGCTATCACCATCTAGAAGTCAGTGTTAAACGTGAAGGCTTTGAGAGCTGGTATTTAGCTTGGATTGACTTTATTGAAATAAAATAAACACCGGCTCGATCCTACACAGTTTTTATCCCAACTGAGCGTAGATAAGCGACATTCATGTCTTTTATCTACGCTTGAGTAGCATTCTGGTTATTTAACGTTCAAAAAGAACGCTTATGGATGGCACTAACTTGGGACTTATTTATTGAAATAATCTTTTTTTAGCTTGGCGATTACATCAGTACTTACCCAGTAAATATTCGATACGCTGTCTGGCTCATTATATCTTGCAAAGAATAAGTATTTTCCGTCTGGTGATACCCTTGCAACAGTCTCGGAGTAAGTCGTATTTATTGTGTCGCCTAAATTGATAGGATCTGACCACGAACCATCTTGCTCTTTAAAATAAACAAATAGGTCACTATCTCTTCTGTTTTTACCACTTCTTGTTCGAGAGTTTACCAACAAATAGTCCTCAGATGGCGAGATAAAACCATGAATACCAAAATCGATATCCATTGGTTTAGCCTCTAAATATTGGCCATTTTCGTTTTTTGCATAATACATTTGGCGTTCAGACATATTGGTAAAAACGAGATCTCCACTTTTACCTTGGTTTAGATCGGACAACTTGCCATTGTTTATCGGCGAATCAAACCTTTTAGCCTTTGTTAATTCTCCATTTTCTCGCGATACATACCAGATACCTGAGCCTTTTTCATGAGGCGAGCGAGCTGTAAAATATACTCGATCTTCATTTAGACTCGCGTAGGGTACTAACTCATAGCTCATTTTTCCGTTGGTAAAATTCACTGTTTTGGGCTCTGTCCATCGACCATCTTCAATTTTTGAGTATAAAATTTTTGGACGTGTATCTACCCCTTCAATTACATCCAGTGCTGTAAAATACATTTCATCCAGATTTGGTGAAAACGTTAAGCCAAATTCATATCGGCCATTCACTGAAACGGTATCTGGTGCAAAAAGTTCTGGAGTCAACCCTGGTGCTTGTTGCCCAAACCAATATCCCTTTAACACAGGAAAAGTTTCTGTAGCACTGGCACTGGCACTGGCACTGGCACTGGCACTGGCACTGGCACTGGCACTGGCTGCCAGTGTAATGGCAACACATACAGCATTAACAAGTGACTTTATTTTTTTCATGATTTTGTCCTTTAATTCTCAATAAACTGGGTCTCAGCCCTAAATACTTAAAAAGTTATAATTATTATAATTCTCAATATAAAAGCATTTTTGGAAAGTAACACCTTTTGAATTTCATCATCAAACAGTTAATCACTTTCGTTGTTTGCTATTAATTTTCAATGCTTTTCATTGAGGCATTCAGTATTAATTTAGCAATGTAACATATAATAATTTCCGCACCTAATGCGTTTAACAAACTGACACTAATATATCAGGTCAGGCGGCACAGTCGTGTAAACTAATGTAAAACCTTCAACACTAGCTGTATTGATAACTAATAACTTCATGTATTAGTCAAAACCAGTAATGAACCCTTTCACAAATCTAGTCATACTCTCGTACTAACTTCCAAATCACTAACCAAAAGTGCTTCACAACAAACCATACCGCATGGTATGGTTTGTGTATTGTTTAATCACATTTAGGTAAAACATATGTTTTCAGCAATTTCCTCCCTCGTTGCCCCCTTTAATGATCGGTTAGCTAACAAGGCACAGAGTAACCATTTTAGAGATGCACTGGTTATTTCAAGAAAGCAACACGCCCTTTCGCCAAGCGAAACACAACACGCCATTTTCAATTACATGCCTAGTTGGATCACAATGCTCATGCGTTTGCGAAATAGACTAGTAAAACTGCTCGGCTTTAAAGTTGGACAAGCCAACTTCACAACAAGCAAAACAGAATTGGAAGTTGGTGATCAAGCTGGCTTTGTAACTGTTCTAGAAAAGTTTGCAGATGAGATTATTTGTGGTGCCGAAGATAGACATATGCACTTTTATATCTCGGTTAGGTTAGACACAAACAACATCATCGTATCTACGCTAGTGAATAAAAAAACCTTACTTGGTAAAGCCTATGTCAATGCCATCTTACCTTTTCATTATGTCATTGCTCGGGTAGTGATAAATAGTGCTCGTAAAGCAGGCAGAATATGACAAACTATCACATTTCTGAGACCAAAAAGGACTGGTTAGAATTTGCGCTCAAAGTATTAATGAAAAATGGGCCTGAGCAGCTAAAAATACAACCTTTGTGTGATAAAAAAGGGGTATCAAAGGGTTCTTTTTATCATCACTTTGCGTCAAGGTCGGACTTTATCGAGCAGTTGATGGAGTACTGGTATCAATCGATGACGGTTAACTTTATTCAGCAAGCCAATCAAGCCGCTACCCCTATTGAGCGACTTGAAAAGCTAGATAAGGTCATTGCGAGCCATAATACAGAGGCCGAGTTACATATCCGTGCATGGGCATTAAAAACCCCCAGCATAAAAGTTCACCTAGAAAAAATAGATCAACAACGTATTGCCTACTTAGCTGAATGTTACTTAGGACTCGGGCTCGAGGAACAAGCCGCTGCTGATCATGCCATGATGGCGTATGCTAATTTTCTGGGGATGCAGCAAATTCATCCGACACCTGATACAGAAGAAGTGTTGCGGATCACCGCTTTGGGGATGAAGTCACTGCTTTCACATAAAAAAGGCTAACACACTGACTATACTCGTTTTTAGTGCCTAATGGAGCCTCGTATTAGTGCTCCATTTGCTCGACTATTACGCCGTTAAATAATGACATATCAACCTGTTCGTAACGCTAAAATTTCCGAAATATTATTTGTCTCTTGAAATTGAACAAGATCTTTATCTTTTGAGTCAATTGCCACAATTGACATCCTATCAGCCAATTCATTCCCCTCAATACCAACATGACCGTTAACATGGTGAATTGAAATTTGCGCAGCTATGTCTTGATACAGTTCATAGGTGGGTTTGATGATATCCAAGTTTTTGATTTCGCCATCCGATTTAGTCCAACCTTTTTTCTGCCAACCCATTGCCCACTTGGTAATACAGTCGATGGAATATTTCGAGTCACAAAATATGCCCACACTTTTACCACTTGCGAGCACCTCTTTAGCAATACGCAAGGCCTGATTCAAGCCATGGAGTTCTGCGGTATTATTTGTCCCAACAGGTTGATATAACCCATACCAAAGTGCACTGAGTTGGTTGTTTTCATATACGGCCAATCCTGTGCCTGCTTCTCCCGGGTTAGGCTCACATGCGCCGTCGGTAAATATTTTGACATTATAAGGCATAGCGTCAATTTGCATTTGTGAAAGAGGTTGAGGCTTTGGTTTGCTATATTTAGAAGCAGTCTTTCTCGCCTGTGACTCTTTGAGTTGAGATTTTTTCCCAAATGCCAATTCAGCTTCTTCTAGTGTTGGAAATGACTTAAATTTCGCACCAGCAAAACCATCAACGAGCGACTGGCACTTCGCCCAAGTCGTAAAGATACCTGTCTCTCGACCTTTCCAAACAACATAGTACTTTTTTGCCAAACTCTTCTCCTCGCTCAAATTATTTGCATACACGTCACCCTAATTCACTTGAACTCGATTGTTGATAGAGTCATTAGGAGGGTTGAGCGCTCATTTTCCCCGACAGTGCCACGACTGTCACGCAAATTTATAAAAAGGAGACTAAAGTCGCTCCTTTCCAGCAAAAAACCCTGCTAGGAGAGCGAAAATCTAGCAGCCAACCACCTGAACCCCTAATTCAAAACTTGCCTTGTTTAAAGCATGATAATGAAAGCGATAAAACATCCATTTTAAGCTGTAAGTTAACCAGTTAGGTGTGTATATAGGCTAAAATGGATGTCGCAAACTAAGCTAGAATAAATTAAAGCTTAGGCCTAAGATCCTCGATAATTTTTGCGTCAACCCAATATATGTCTATATTGGTATTTGCTTCTGTTCCCGAGTTTCTATTGAACAGCATATATTTACCGTCAGATGTCACGCCAGCCGCCGCTTCCCAAGCCTTTGTGTTTACTTTATCCCCTAAGTTAATTGCAGCTCCCCAAGCTCCATTTGGTTGCTTGAAGCTAATGTAAATATCGGCATCACCATATCCACCGGGTCTCTCTCCATCCCAAAGAATATAAGACTCATCGGGTGCAATAAAGGGATGTGCGTTCCATTTCCCTGTATTGATCACTTTACTCAATGGTTTGGGCGCTTCGCGCTTTCCGTCCACCAAGCGTGAATAGCGCAAAACGCCGTTACCACTTCTATCTGCATCGTCAAATACATAAGTGCCCTTTGCTGATGCGGTCAGGCGCATGATAGGAATATCCTTAAAAGATGGCGCTAGCTGTTTTATTTCAGACCACCCACTGTTTGTTCGTTCCTTATATCGTTTCCCCAAATGCATCTTTTTTCCATCTGGCGAGATAAATGGTTGCCCTACTCTTTTGGAAACAACCGACTCATGCCAGCGGTTATTCTTATATTGAAAAACAACAAGCTCTTGGCTTTTATTTATTTTTCCCTCTCGTAAAAAGTAGAACTCCTTTAAATCTGGGGTAAAAACCCCCCCGTATTCCCACCCTTGTGTCGTAACAACACCTGGAGCAAATACTTCTGGCGTTAAGCCCGGCGGTTTTTGACCGAGGTAGGGCCCTTCTAGGATAGCCGTACTTTGATGACCAAGGCTTTTTTGGCTAACAGCGAATGTAATAAGCAGGGATACCAAACAATAAGCACGTTTCATATTTACCACCTGAAATTAATACGTCTTAAAACAATGTGAGCTAAGCTATATAGCCATCGCTCACCAACAGTGCATTGACAGTAACTTTGCTCAAAGCTTGGCTTTAAGCTCTGCAATAAACTGTGCATCTACCCACATGACGTCGGAGTCTCCATCACCAAACTTTCGATTAAAGAAAAAGAACTTGCCGTCAGGCGACACAACTCCACCAGTATCAGGACCAGCTGTATTTATCTTGTCCCCTAAATTAATTGCATTACTCCATGAACCATCGTCCATTTGAAAACTAATATACAGGTCAGTTGCACCAAAACCGCCCTCCCGTTCACTGTCCCAAATAATGTAGCTTTCATCCGGCGCGACAAAAGGGTGTGCTGTCCACTTACCTGAATTAATTTGTTTACCAAACGCTTTAGGCGCTTGTCGTTTACCATCAATGACCTTTGAATAGCGAATGGTGCCAATTTCTTCCCGCTCATCAAATACATATGTTCCATTCGCAGATGCGGTTAACACCATAATGGGAATTTCGCTAAATGGTGCGCCTAAGCTTTTTAGTTCCGACCACCCCTTTGCTGTGCGCTCTCTATATTTATTGCCATCATGCATTGTTTTACCATCTGGGGAAATCGAGCCGCCCATTTGAGGTGCTAACACCACCTCTTTCCAGCGGTTATTTTCATGCCTGAAAACAATCGCAGTATTTGTTCTCTTTTTACGGTTATATCGCGTAAAGTAGTACTCTTTCATATCTGGAGTAAATCGACCTGTCCAATCATGATGCTGTTTGGAAACGATACCCGGAGCAAAAACTTCCGGTGTAGAGCCTGGCGGCGTTTGTCCAATATAAGGCCCCTTTAATCCTGCTAAGCCATCTTGAGCATGACTTACGCCACCGATCATCAGCACAGAAAGCAATATGGTTTTTGATAGGTAAGTGGATTTCATGGTGTTTATTCCTTAGTTATTCAATCGACAATTTATTCGATTTAGTTTGAGCTAATTTACAACCAAATTAATCCAACCGACCTTTAATTACCTTACGTCCTTATGACTTCTAAATGATTTTTCCTGAAAGTGAGTTCTGATTGCGACAATTAACCTTCTTGAATCTCAATAGTTCGATTATAAGCTTTAATATCAGATATTTAATAACGCATAATTTCTCTTTCAAAATGCGCCTTAGTCAATTGATTTCGACCAACCTCTCTGTGTTCGTAGCCTGTAGAGTCGACCCCCATATATCATATTGCTACCATCACTTCAAAGTAATCACGGCTTTTTGCTGGGGGCCTGCTTTACTATTGCAACCCTCACTGACCATTGCCAATACAACACAAATGGGGTGATAAGTGCGGCTAATAAACTACTTTTTTGATGTCAATGAGCTATGACTGTAGATAGCGCAGCTTTGAAATACTTTGCGCGAGTATGATACAACGCTGATTTTTCCTAAAAGCATGTATTTTTGTACTTTTCTTGTTCATCACACCTGAACTTCAGGTGCCAAGTAACATTTTGACGCCTAGGAAACCCGCTCACTCTGCTTTTTGTATGAGAATGACTTCTTCCAATAGTGGCGCTAAAGGGGACCAAGTATTCCCCGTGATACCATATGTCGTATCACTTGACGGGATATGATAGATAGTGGAAACATAGCCATTTAAAGCTCCACCTCTTGTGAAAGCAAGTTGACCTCCTAATTGGGTAATTTCTATGCCAAGTCCCACTTGTTGACCTTGGTCATTACGAACAATATCTTTGTTCTTGTAACGGCAAGGCGTAGTCATTTTATTAAGCGATGCTGTAGTGAGCACTTTCCCAGAAAATATAGCTCTGAACAGCTTGATATAAGACGTTAAATTCCCTCCCAACGCTCCCGCGCCACCTACTACACGGTATTCAACGGGATCCTCATATACAGCACTGCCGAATATACCTTGCTCATAAGCTGTAACCAATGCAGGTTGGTAAAACGAATCGCCTAAATAATACAAATTAGGGTCGTTAGCCTGTGGGAATATCTTCTCCCTTAAGAAGTCACCGATAGGTTGATTGGATAAGTGTTCAATAACCATGCCCAATAGAAAAAAACCAGTATTGTTGTAGCTATATCTTGTTCCCGACTGAATCACGACTGGCTTTTCGTTGAGTTTGTCTACAAACTCTTTTTGAGATACAGACTTTTGCCATTGGTAGTTTTGGAATTGTTCTTCATTAAATACATCTGGTATTCCAGATGTATGACATAGTAGGTCTTCTACGGTAACTTGCTCAAAGTGCTTTAATTCAAAAGGAAAATGCTGTTGTATTGTGTCCGTTGTTTTTAATAAACCACGCTCCTCCAACAGTAGAATCGCTGCTGCGATCACTGTTTTGGCGTTAGAGCCGAGCGATATAAGGCTACTTTGACTGAATGGTAAGCCAAGTGCTTTGTCCGCAAACCCATATTGTCTACTCGCTATCGTCCGCTCACCTTTAACCGCCGAAATAGCCAAACCTACATAACTATTTTTAGACGAGAACTCTGCTATCGCTCGATCAATTTCATCATCAGCATTTTCATGCTGGTTGCACCCAATAAGCAATAAGAACACCGCACTGTAGATAAGTTTCATATGGTCACCATGGTGTAATTACCAATACAAGGGAATGGAAATAAATAGAAATCATCAATTAAAACAAACACACTTTTCAAATATACCCCTACCGCCAAAAAACATGTTTTGTAATACTTTGACTCTTAATATCGTACGTCAAGGTGACACATAATGTTGACGGACAGCCTCTATACATATTGCGCAAACTTGCCGCGAATGCCTGTGGGTAAATATGGATCTGACAACTTGTATGGTCGCAATTTGCATCGAAAGCCAGCTCTTTATGCACAAATCCTTGGTCTTTAACCCAACCTTGTGCTGATTTTAGCGCCGAAGACTCACTCCTTGAATCAGCCAAACTGCCAATACTATATGTGATTAGTATAACGAGTAAGCCAGCAACAAACCTGCGCATTTTAACCTCTTTGGCTATCTTTGAGCAGCAAATAACTAAACGCGATAAGAGGAATATTCGTCGTTACAGGATTAAAAGCTTCAATCAATAGTTGCGGCTGCAAAACAGCAACTGCAATCAACAATAGTGTTAGCCCAATGACATTGAGTATGTTCATGACTTTGTATTTATAAAACACAAAAAACAAAACACCAAACATGACCTCGCCCACTCCGGCTATCTTCGTGATCAGCGTCGATATGTCGTCTGGGAAGCCAGCACTAGACATAATCAATTGCTCTATTGGTGCGACATGGACTAGCTTTGGAAAAATACCATGATATAACCAAGCAAAACTAATGACATAGCGGGCAATTTGAATCGAAGACACGGCCACTCCTTTTGTTATTTTTTCAACCAACTCGAAAATACGTGTAAATCAATGAAAAAGCTTTAAAGCTGGTACACGTTAGCAATCCAAACACCACTGCAACTTTCTGCAACTACCAGCGCATCTTCAGAGATCCCAGCTTGGGCCAATAGTTTATTTTCATGCCAAATGGCGCTTTTACCCACCGAAGGCAAACCGCCACTAGGCTTGTTATAATTGGCGATGGCGACCAGCATGCTGTATTCCGACGCATAGGTAGACCATTTTTTTGCATCATTCCCATACCCTTGTGGTGTTATCAGAACACCGGCTACATAAATTATTGCACCAGATTCAGCACAAGTTTTTGCATGCTGTGGATTGATGGTGTCCGCGCAAATTGCATTGGCGATCAGTGTTTGCTCTATTTCCAATAAATGATATTTATCGCCGCTGCTAAAATATTGTTCTTCGCCTGCATGAAGGTATATTTTTTCGTAAGTTTCAATATTGCCATTATCATGAATAATGATTAAACCAATTTTTGGTAGCCCATTTGAGAGCAACGGAGCACCAACACCAACCGATATATTATATTTTTTTGCAGCTGCGATAAGAGGGTCAAGACGAGTATCATCTACCGCCATAGCCATCTCAGCAGCCAATTGAGGCTCGTACCCTGACAGTGACAACTCAGGAAAAACTAAGTAATTTACGCCTAGAGAACTTGCCTTTTCAATATACCTAAGGTGATTCTCGATGTTTAATTTTATATCACCTTTAACTGAGCTGCTTTGCGCTACTGCTATTTTCATAGTTCTTTATTAGACTCCAAGATAAATCATCGTCGTGTTAAACCCCACTCTGGCGCTGGCTCGTACTCAAGCCATTTAAATCGCTGCGATATCCAAAAATAAAAAAGCCAAAGCATCATAAAGCTCTGCTCTAAAATCCTTTGGCATGGTCAAATTCCAGCCAAGGTTATTGGCAATCTGCGCCTGAATAATAAAAGTGCATGGCAAGTAGCGCAGCAAACCCTAAGCTTGTCTTGAAAGGCGCTTTTTAGCATATACGTTTATCACTACCACTAAATATACGCCTGTGCTTTAATAACTTGCTACGTGTTCTTCGCGTATTAATAAGTCTATTTCTTCTTGCGGTCTCATGGGAAATGGCGCTTCTGGGTAGGTTGATGTTCTGAGCAAAATATCATTTTTTATATAAAAAAGGTATTTATAGGTTTTAACCGCATCCGCGTCATCGATGCGCGGTTCAACTGGCTGACCGCAAACATAAATCTCTTCTATGATCTCATCAACCGGGCGCGTTTCAATTTTATTCTTTAGTGCTGATGTTGTTTTGCGGTGTTCCCCTTTTAATACTCGCTCTACATCGAAGTGCACCCGGTAGTAATATCCAGTTGACTCATCCACATCACTCACATTAACGGCGCGACCAATTGCGATAAAGTCTGCTTCTTTCGCCACCCTTAACGCAAATTGTTCTTCTAGCTCTCTAGAGGCTTTGAGCTCTTGTGCAAATTCAGCAGCTGTCGGTTCACAGGCCAATACGGGAGTAGAGATACAACATAATAAAAGAATAAAAATTGCAAACTTCATGTATGCTCCTGTTAAAAATTAACCTTTCAATTTTAAATAGTTCTCTAACGGTAGTGCGATCTTGTTCACAGATAATTTAGCGAAGTTTCCGCCAAGACATATTATTACGGCTGCAAGCATAACGGAACTGCGAAGTTGAAATTTTTAGACTCCGGTATTACGGTATTACGGTATTACGGTATTACGGTATTACGGTATTACGGTATTACGGTATTACGGTATTACGGTATTACGGTATTACGGTATTACGG